>JAFAXJ010000351.1 GCA_019241095.1 Verrucomicrobiota bacterium
GTTCGCCATCTGCCGCACCGAGTTCACAGCAGTTTCGGCTTGCAATAGCACGACGCGAGCGTGCTCCAGAAGTAACCTGCCTGCGGCGGTTAGCTGGACACCGCGCGCACTCCTCAAGAAAAGCGGGGTACCGACTTCATGCTCGAGGTCGTGGATCTGACGACTAAGCGAGGGCTGGGTCGTGTGCAGCTTTGCTTCAGCTGCAAGCTTAAGACTACCTGCTTCGGCCACGGCCACGAAGTAGCGAAGATGTCTGAGTTCCATATCGTCTATGCCTTATAGGCATACCTCTCAGCCGAAAAAGCAGTTTAATTTCTTATTAATCGAACCAAGTTTGCCGCGGAACTATCAAATAAAGCTGAAAAATGCATAAAACATTAGAAGAGAAAGTTGCTCTCATTACTGGCGGGTCACGCGGAATCGGTGCTGCCATTGCAAAACGCCTCGCAGGTGACGGAGCGAAGGTGACGATCACGTATGCCAAGGACAGCAATTCGGCTGCCGCCGTGGTCAAGGCCATCGAATCGGCCGGAGGAAGTGCAAAGGCGATTCGGGCTGATGCTGCCGATATCAAGGCCATCCAGGACGCTATCAAAACGACCGTCGAGACTTTTGGCCAACTCGATATACTTGTGAACAACGCAGGTACAGCCATCCCCAAGCCGTTCGAGGAGACGACGCTGGAAGAGATGGACCAAGTCATTAATCTGAACCTTCGCGCTGTATTGGTCGCGACACACGCTGCACTTAAACATCTCAAGAGTGGCGGTCGCATCATTACCATCGGCTCATGTATTGGGGAGAGGATGATGACGCCCGGGCTGGTGGTCTATTCCGTGACTAAGGGAGCCGTCAAAATGTTTACCCAGGGGCTATCCCGGGAGCTGGGACAACGGGGCATTACCGTCAACAACGTCCAGCCGGGCCCCATCGATACCGATCTGAATCCAGCCGCAGGTGACTGGGCCGCGCCTCAGATCGCCAATACGGCACTGGGCCGCTATGGGCGTCCCGACGAAGTCGCTGCGCTGGTCGCATTCGTGGCCAGTCCCGAAGCATCGTATATTACCGGGGCAAATCTGACGGTTGATGGTGGAACGAACGCTTAACGGGGACGAAAGGACCCAGCCTGAAAACATAAATTGAAAGTCTTATAAGGGGCGCTACCGGGCAAGTCAGTGCTCCGGCCACTTCGTATCTCAAAGCAGAGTCAAACGTCGAGGTGATTGCGCTCCAGATTGCTCGAAAAGGCGAAACGCCTGGAGATATGGAGTGTTTACCTCGACTAAGCCCGGGAACGCGTCAGAACGGAAGTTCTTTCGCGCTTGGAAACCCGTGCTGGTCGCGGCCGATGTCTCCGTCGTAGAACTTTGTAGTCTTAAACCGCTCGAAACGACCGTCTGCGGCAACAGCTCGGCATCTTTCGCGCAAGGCATTCATTTCCGCCTCGCTCATCGAGCGGAAGTTGCGGGCGATTTCCAGGTTTTGCTCTAACACCAAAAAGGAATCAACGCCGCTAACCGTAGTGGCAACCGGTAAGCTCATAGCATAGCGCAAACCTTCTTCAGGCGTGATCGTGCCGCTTGTGACAAGCTCACCACTCCCTCCCAGGCTTTTCATTCCTAATACCGCAATCCCAAGACGATTGGCTTCAGGAAGAACCTGCTGCTCAAAGCTTCGAAAAGTCGCATCACAGCAATTCAGCGGCATTTGTACTGTGTCAAACGGAAACCCATGGGACAACATCCTGAGGTGAATCGCGGGATCTTTATGGCCGGTAAAACCAACGAATCGTACTTTTCCTTGCTGCTTGGCGATCAAAAGCGCCTCAGCCGCTCCTTGAGGTGCAAAGATCAAGTCTGGATCGTTATCGTAAACAACCTCATGAATCTGCCAGACATCTAGATAATCTGTTTTCAGCCGTTTTAACGATTCCTCAAGCATCCGCATAGCAACATCCTGGCCGCGACCGTGCGTGCAGACCTTTGTCATCAGAATGACTTTTTCGCGTTTGCCTAAAAGGGCGTTGCCCAATCGGTTTTCGCTTTCGCCCTTATGATATTCCCATGCATTATCGAAAAAATTAACTCCTGCGTCTACCGCATGGTCAACAATGCTTGATGCTTCTTTCTGATCTTTTGCTGTACCAAGATGGAAACCGCCCAAGCCTAATGCCGAAACGCTGACCCCGGTCTTCCCAAGAGTCTTTTTGGGTACACTGTCCACTCGGTTGCTTTCAGTTTGTTCGGTTCCGGCTGGCGCTGGATTTGTCACAAGAGACGCCACAGTAGCTAGCGCGGCACTTTTCACAAAGGTGCGCCGGTCTGTTCTCCACTCATCTCCGGTTTGAGGGCTGCTCATTCCTTGATCTCAGGATAAGGTTTACCGGTATTGTCCGCCTCTTTCAGCATCTCTTTCACCTCCATTTGCTGGTCATCCAAAGGAAAGTTGTGCGCCAAGCGGGCTTCAGGATTATCGAATTGCAATGAAACCTTGTAATGTTCAAAGCGCCCATCAGCCGCGAGCGGCTGCAAACGTTCGCGCAGCTCCTTCATCTGCGCAGCGCTCATAGGCTTGAAACTCTGAGCTATTTTGAGGTTCTGATGCAGAATATCGAGCTTCTCCATGCCAGTGATTGTCGTTGTCACCGGAAGACTCATGGCGTAGCGAAGGGCTTCATCCGGAGTCAGCACAGCCTTTTTAATTGGTTCGCCCTTTCCGCCGAAAGGTTTCATTCCCAAGGCTGCAATTCCTCGGCGTTGCAGCTCGGGTAAGACCAATTGTTCAAAGCTACGGAAAGCGCCATCAAATGGGTTGAGAGGCATCTGCACAGCATCAAATGGAAATCCTGTGCGTAACATCTTGAGATGGATCTCGGGCGTCTTATGTCCGGTAAAGCCTAGAAAACGTACTTGCCCCTTCTCCTTGGCCTTCATCAAGGCTTCGGCAGCTCCTCCCGGGCGAATGAACAGCTCGGGATCGTTATCAAACGAGACACCATGTATCTGCCAAAGATCCAAATGATCCGTTCGCAATCGTCTAAGTGATTGTTCTAGCATCTGAGTTGCCAGAGAGCCGTCCCGGCCGTGCGTGCAGACTTTCGTCATTAGAAAAACCTGATCCCGAAAGCCCGTCAGCCCTTTTCCCATCCAGTTTTCCGACTTGCCTCGGTTGTACTCCCAACAGTTATCAAAAAAAGTGATTCCACCTTCAACTGCTTGGTGAACAATTTGAATTGCTGTTTCCTCATCTTCGGCATCCCCAAGGTGATGCCCACCCAATCCGAGTGCTGAGATTTGCTGTCCGGAAGTGCCGAAAGCTCTTAGAGGGATTGACATGTTTTCTCTATACGCGCCTGCGATACCGACGGATTGGTGTACGCAAGGATACGAATGAAAACGAGTTTTGTTGGTCCGCTAAAAAAATGGGCCCCCCCCGATTGCGCGCAGAGGACCTATGTACAGCAAAACCGATGATAACTCCGGCGACCAGCTAAGAACAATCAGAGAATAGGTTCGCCTCCAGTTACCGGTATCAGCGCGCCAGAGACGTAGCTGGCCTCCGATGACGCAAGCATTACGTAAACGCAAGCCAGCTCTGCCGGCTGTCCGGGTCGTTCTAGAGGAACTCTCTTCCCGAATGTTTTTACATGCTCGGCAGGCATTGTTGAAGGAATTAATGGCGTCCAAATCGGCCCTGGCGCAACCGCATTTACCCGAATGCCTTTTTTACCGAGCATCTGTGCCAGGCCGGCAGTGAAATTCGCAATCGCACCTTTAGTTGTTGCATAAGCCAGCAAAGTCGGTTTCGGCGTATCTGCATTAATTGAAGAAGTGTTAATTATCGAAGCGCCTTTCGGCAAATGCGGAACGGCAGCTTTGACGAGATAAAACATCGCATGAATATTCGTGCGAAACGTATAATCCCATTCTTCGCTAGGAATCTCCGTAATCTCTTCGTAAGTTCGTTGAAAAGCTGCGTTGTTCACCAGAATATCCAAGTGACCAAACTCCTTTAACGCTCGATCAATAATGCTTTTGCAGTGTTGCTCCTCGGAGATATCACCAGGAACAAGCACTGCTTTCTTACCAGCTTTCTCCACCCATTTGGCTGTCTCGTTAGCGTCGGCATCCTCATTCAGGTAGGAGATCAACACGTCAGCTCCCTCTCGAGCAAATGCAATTGCGACCGCTCGCCCGATCCCGCTGTCGCCGCCAGTGATGATTGCCGCCTTGCCTGCGAGCTTTCCGCTACCCTTATACGATTCTTCTCCATGATCAGGTCTCGGTCCCATCTGGTCAGTTGTACCGGGCGGTTTTTGCTGCTGTTCTGGTAAGGGAGGCTGCGCTCCTTTAGTCCGTGGATCAGTGTCTTGTGGCATGTTAGTCCTTCGATTGACAAATGTGTCACATGCTCGCTCTCGGAAATGGATCCCGTTGTCAGGCTTGTCCCTGGGTCGATCATCATGGAGACTGTTCGTACTGGAGCCTTGAAGGACGAGGCCCTGCCGAGCCGCCTTACCGCATGTGAAAAAATTGATCCGACGAATCATCGGTTAATCTGGAAAGGACTGCTCCTGAGAGCTCATGAGCACATAAGTTTGATCTCATAGGACCTATCGGTCACAATCGAGATCCAAACTCGCTTACCTGCGCCGCAGTCGCGATTTTTCCAGACGCATATTCAAACTAACCTGTTGCTGCTGCAGCCTTTCTCGCAGCTGTTTTTTTTCCTCGTGATCTTTGACCCGCTCGATTTCTTCGCTCAGGCGTTGAATGTCTTTGAGCAACTCTACCTCTTCGGGAACGAAACCGGAGTTTTTCAAAATCGAAAAGCCCAAGCGCCATTCTTCCGGACAGCGAAAGTATTCTTCGAGATCCAGTGGACGCCCCCTGCCTGGCAAATCCTCATGTTCATTCCTGGCGATCCAATCCTCGATCTGTTTCTCAACAAACGATGGCATTTTTTTTGCGAAAGACTTTTGCTGCTGATTCCTTCGTTGCTCCTTCTGAAAGACTTCCTTGGCTCACCAGGAGTCTAGCGGACAGGAGTCTTGTTCCCCAGTACCCTCCCGCCTGGCCAGCAGGCCGAGCAAAAAATTCCCACACCTAGAAGCCACCAAATCGATGCCTCAGGAACTATTGAGCTGTAGATGTCTTCAGCAGCTAGTAAGTGCACTTTCTGCGTGGGATGAAAGCCGTCCCAGAACACGTAATCGTTGGGGTCAGAAGCGAATGTATTCGTACCCTTGTTATAAGCCGATCCCGAACTGTTTTTGAATCCGTACTTGGCTGGATCTTGAACCAAGTTGACAAATAACGAATTGATATCTACCAGATGTATGCTGACCCGCTCCTGCGCGGCAAATGTAGGAATTTCATCCCACAGGTCAGTGTCTACTGTGGACACAAACTGATGTGCCGCAGAAACCTCCGCCCGGCCGGAACTGATGACGTCTGGTGTCAGCGAAATATCTGGAACATTCATCAGCACGAATGATTAGCACCAGCAAGAGTCAAAGCTCCTATCCCGTTTTCGATAGCTTTAACCGTAGCGGCAGGATCAACGTCACCGCTCAAGAAATTGTTATCCGACAAGCTATCCCCGAACACCATATTCTGGAATTGACTTAAATCATAGCAGTTCCCCAGTGGCGCTTGCCACAAGATGAAAAAAACCAGCGGAGCGAAAAACAACACTGTCTGCATTGCCTCCAGTCTACAGAATTCTGTTGAACCCTATCTCGAGACGTTACTCAATGTAACGCGTAAGAGTTTTAGTTTTTTCTAGCCTTGTCGCTCTGCGCTTGAGCGAATTAAGGCAAGTTCGGAAACGTTTTAAGGCTGGCGTGCCATGACTCACGAATTCTACTGCCAGCGAGAAAGGGCTGCAGGTTCCGCATCCCTGATAATTTTTCGATTGATCCTTCGCAATATCCAGCCCTGACTTTGCACCTTGTAGCGCAATTCCGGTGCCCTGTTCCGGGATAAATGTCCGCTTTCGTTCCGACCCGTTTAGCATAAAGCCCATCATGTCGGGAGTAAGGATAATCGAAGACTATACCAAAAGCAACGAGGTCGCATCAGCACAGGAGCGAATGTCCTTGTTCCCGAACGGGCCAACGCTCTTTTAAAAACAGACGCAGAGAGATACACTCAATATAAAATAGAAGACTGGAAGAGCCAAGCTGGATAGGTGGTTCGAACTACTGCACTATGAGCCAGCCAAAACGGGAAGAGGATCAAGAACCTGAGAGTGAGACAACTAAGAGTTCGGCTTCCGGAAGAGGAATGTCTGACGAAG
>JAFAXJ010000060.1 GCA_019241095.1 Verrucomicrobiota bacterium
TGGATGGAATCAAAGGCGATCTCTAGAACTACCTCCGGTATCACCTGGCGAAAGCGCCCTTCATCCCGGACTGTGGTCCGCTTGAAATGCTCAGTAAGTTCTTCAATTTCCTGATCAGTTAAGCCGGAATAAGCTTTGCCAATTGTGAGCAGATTGCCGAACACCTCATCTCGCACGGCGAAAGTGTAATCGCTCAAAACATGGTTGCGCTTACCATGGCCTAGCTCTGCCCCAACAACTACAACATCCAGGGTGGCAAATTCTTTTTTGAATTTAATCCAACTTCCGCCGCGACTGCCGGGCGTATAAATACTAGCTGGATCTTTTATCATTAAGCCTTCATAAGAATTCTGCCTAGCGGCACGGAAAGCCTCGTCAATACTTTGCGGGTCAGAAATTTTGCGTAAAGGCGATACCGAAAATCGGCCGGGTAATTCCAAAGCGGAAAGTCGTTCTCTGCGTTCAAGCAAAGGAAACTTCATGAGACTCTGGCCATTAAGCCAGAGCAGATCAAAAACTTGAATGACAACCGGAACATCGTCGGTGTCGAATAGATCTCGCGCGCGTTTTCGCCCTAAGCGTCTTTGCAAATCGAAAAATGAAAGCTTTCTGCCTTTAAGGTAAGCTACAATTTCACCATCAAAGATTGCTTCATAGCTTAAGCGTAGATCAGCTAGCTCCGGGAACTCGCTCGAGATATTCCGAAGGTCTCTGCTGAACAATTCAGCCCGCGAAGCTCCGATATGCAGTTGCGCTCGAATGCCATCGAATTTCGGCTCAGCCAATGCATATCGCTCAGCAAAGTCTGAATTTATCCGTTCCCAAATTAGGTCGGCAGAGGGTTCTGGGATTGCCAACATACATTTCACCGGTCGGTACAAGACAACAGTTGCTGCGTGCAGCCGTCTGTCTTTAGCAAGAAGAGCAGTCCGGCCGATGTCTCCGGTCAGCATGTTCGTCTCGCGGACTGCGTCAACGTCGACCTGAAACGCACGAGCAATGGCCTCCTCCAGCAAACCCTCTTTCAGCCCGATTCGGAGATCGCCGGTTAAGATGCGGACAACATAACTAGCTTCTTTTGCGCCCATTTGGTCGAGCAACTCACGCAGCAGCTTAGTTTTGGCTGTCGGGCCGGAGGCGGACTGGATAGACTCGAAGTTACTTTCTATGTCACTAATTTGGAATTGTTTGGCTGCTGGATGGCTAAACAAGACTTCATACGCGACTCGGCCGGCATCTCCGTACCCTGCTGAAATGGCACGAAATTCTGTTTCACTCATTTTTGCAGCCTCCATAAGCGCTTTTCGCATTATCGCCCATCCTACCTGCAAAGTTTTACCTGAGTTGCTTGGAAAAGCGCGGCCGGATAGGAAGGTAGCTACCGTAGAAAGGTCTTTGGTTGATAACGAACAAAGATAGCCGGAAAGAATCTCAATTTTTTTAAGTTTACCGGTGAGGCTTTCAATTTCATCGCACGTCGCGGTAAACCGACCGAACCCGTCTTGAACAGGTGATTGAGTCACGGAAAGGGGTACAGAATTAGCTTTCCTCGCATTCAGGGGCAGGACTAACTCAAGTTGATTTTCCTCACCTAGGCTCCAAGCGTCTACTCCTTTGCGGCGAAGATCTTCGGCAAACTCGTGAGCGAATCCGTGCACAGTCAAAACTCGTTTCGGACTAACCAGTTCGACCAACCTTAGCAAATCCGGGTAATCTGCATGATCGGAAAGCGGGAAAGCTGCGTCGCACTGGTAACGATGAATCGCTCCAGGATTCAGAGCCCACCCGGTCAGAACTGCAGTTCGACATTGCTTAATTTTCTGCACTATCCGAGTTCGAGCCGCGTTTGGAGGGCATATAACAACGCTTCCCGATATAAGCGATTCATTGTAAAGTTCGAATTTTGGGAGTGCCTGATTTAACTCCTCGTAGATTTTTGTTATTTTGTATACGGCCGGGTGAAGAAGGATGCGCAAATTAGATTGGTTAAGTGCTGCGAGGATCTCCTGAGCTTTTCCTAATGAATAACCAAATAGGACAGGCACCTGATTCTCCTCAACAGCTTCAATGCAAAATTTTATCAATGCATGAATTACCCGATCGGTCGGTGGAAACACATATTTGGGTAGGCCGTAGGTAGTCTCCATTATCAGAGTGTCTGCATAACGCCATTGCGCCACCTCGGCCGATTTTCCATGACGCAATTTAAAATCTCCGGTGTAGAGCAGGCTGCCGGCAACTGTTTCTAAATGGATCTGAGCGGAACCAAATATATGGCCCGCAGGCAAAAGCGTTATTGTTGCACCTCGAAAGCTGAATGGCGTCTGAAAAGGCAATCGGTGCTCAATTCGATCGCCGGGAAGCCGCGCAGCCATCAGTTTTGAGGTGATTTCCGATAATATGATTTCTTGATGG
>JAFAXJ010000078.1 GCA_019241095.1 Verrucomicrobiota bacterium
ACTTCAATGCCAACGTGAGGCCTTGTAGGTTGGTCCCAATTGTCGCAGCCTTTTGTGGTTTTTAGGATTGTGGGGTGCTTAGCCCTATAAGCTTTTATGAAGCTGCGGTGTCCCAAGCCAGAAAACCCATTTACTTCAGCGCAGTGACATCACGACTCTCGCTGGCACGTTTATCCTTTCTGACAAGTTATTGTACGACCAAATGGTTTTCGCTGATCGAACCCGATCGAGTGGTTCGTAAACGCAGGCGAAAAACATGGATGCTGTAAAAGATGAGGTTGGATGAGGTTTGACATGACAAACGTAAGCGGCCACGAGGCTTACAATCTTTTGATCGGCTTAGTCGCTCCTAGGCCAATCGCATTAGTCACTTCCCTCAACCTCGAAGGGAAGCTCAACGCGGCGCCTTTCAGCGCATTTAACTACATGGGCACGGATCCTGCCATCGTAGCTGTCGGAGTCGGGAATCGACCAGGTCCAGCAATCATTGGCAAGGATACCGCCCAGAATATTCGCAACAGGAGAGAGTTTGTCGTGAATATCGTCAATGAAGTTATTGCGGAGCAAATGAACGTTTGCGCCATCGATTTTCCTACCGGAATGAACGAATTGACGGAGGCCGGGCTGACGACCACTCCGTCCTCGGTGGTTTCAACTCCGCGCATAACGGAATCACCCGCCTGTTTAGAATGTCGCGAGTATACGACGGTAGAAATCGGAAGATCACGGATCATCCTTGGCTTGGTAATTTCGATCTTTGTTCGTGACGACCTGCTCGACGCCGCAGGACCATATGTAAAAGCAGAAAAGTTGCATTCGATCGGCCGAATGAACGGCCTCGGCAACTATGTTCGTACGCGGGACAGTTTTTTCCAAATTCACCGAATGAGCTACGAAGAGTGGCTTAAACAGAAGGGGCGACCGAAAGATCGCTGATTGCAACGAGTGAGATTTATTCAATTCAAATCCTGGCCTTGAATCGAATTTTTTCTACAAATAAACAGTATTGGATTGACAACGCAGCACAGATCGCATTTATTAGACGTTTTGCGCTGGATAATGGCAATTTTACGACTACATTGGTGAACTGCGAGATGGTTACAAAAGGTAATGCGATTAGGTCGGGTTCGGGGCTTGGACTTCGGTCGGTCGACCGGCTGCTAACGCGTTAAGGACGCTGCCGAGAGGCATTCAACAGGATTTCGTAAACGATTTGAACATTTGGTCGATAGCGAGTGTCGAATCCGGCTTAATTAATGTGGTTAACCTTTTTTATCGAACCTCGACTTTGCTTTTAGGGCGTCTCACCGACGAGCTTTCTTTCGTTAGGGTCTTTCCTCGATGGAACGTGATGGCGGGAGCCGTATCTTTTTTTGGGCTTTGCCCGTCCCGGGACGATACCCCCGGATTAGGTTTCAGTGAAAGTTAAATAAGAATTGATTGTATGGCTGGTGAAGATTCTGACACGGGTATAAAGATTTATTTGCGGGAGATTGGACAAATACCTCTCCTAACTCCGCTTGAGGAGATCGAGCTGGCTGCGCGGATTAAGAAGGGCGATCGAGAGGCTCGAGCCTTGATGATCAAAGCAAATCTGCGTTTGGTCGTCAAAATAGCGCATGACTATGCAAACTTGGGCTTGCCTCTGCTGGATTTGATCTCTGAAGGAAATATCGGTTTGATGAAGGCAGTTGAGCGATTCGATCCCGCAAAAGGCGGAAAGCTAAGCACCTACGCGGCATGGTGGATCAAACAGTCAATCAAGCGGGCTCTAGCTAACCAGAGTAAAACCATCCGGCTTCCGGTCCACTTGGTGGATAAGATTTCCAAGATGCGGCGAGTTTCGCTGCAGATGAGCGAGGAACTAGGTCGCGAACCCACTGATGAGGAGCTTGCGGAAGAAATTGGCATCTCCAGCGGCAAAGTGTCTCAGCTGAAAACGGTTTCAATTCGTCCCGCCTCCCTCGATGCTCCTATCAGCGACGATGACTCAACCGAGTTCGGTGAAATTGTCGGTGATGAAGATGCTCAAACTCCGTTTGAGCTTTTGCGCGACAAGAATCTTAGGGACGAGGTAAGTGAGTTGCTCGAAGTCTTGGATGATCGTGAAAGAAAGATCATTTTTCAACGCTTTGGTTTGGACGGAGGAAAGCCGAAGACATTAGAGGAAGTTGGAAAAAAATTTGGAGTTACTCGAGAACGAATCCGGCAATTGCAAAACATTGCTCTCGCTAAACTTCGGCGTGCATTAAGCAAAAAAGAAAAGCCGATCGACATTCCTCAGGAGGCATTAGCTTAACGATTTGCGGTTGGCGGTACACGAAATCGTTCCGAAGACGGGCGCTGGCCTGTAACTAGGACTCAGTTGTAATGTGTGGGATTGATTTGTGAACGCGCGTGAACCCGTTATTATCTTGAATTAACAATTATGAGATCAGGCAATCCCGTCCTCAAGGACTCAATTCTTTCTGGCGCTAGGGCTCGCGGGGATCAGCGCCCCATGACCCTCACGGGCGCGGTTAATCGATGCATCTTGCTTCTGTTCCTGGTAGCAGGTAGCGCTACGGCAGTTTGGAATTACGGCGCGTCTCGACCCGAAGCCATCTACCCGGCTATGGTGCTTGGAGCTTTGGCGGGGTTTGTGGTTGCCATAGCGACCACTTTCCGACCTGTTTGGTCGCCTGTAACAGCTCCGATTTACGCGATTCTTCAGGGAATATTCATTGGGGGGCTGTCCATGGTGATGGAACAACGCTTCCCTGGAATTGTGCAGCAGGCGGTCCTGCTGACGTTCGGCGTAATGTTTGCGCTTCTAGCTGGCTATCAGACTCGTATTATCCGCCCGTCCCAGACTTTTCGCTCAATTATTGTCTCCGCGACACTAGGTATCGCGATCATCTATTTCCTTAATCTGGTTATTGGATTCTTTGTCCCCAATTTCTTCTCGTTTATTCAAGGCGGGGGCCCGCTTGGGATCGGGTTTAGTCTCATCGTGGTTGGAATAGCGGCCTTAAACCTTGTTCTGGATTTTGAATTCATCGAGTCCGGGGTAGAGCAAGGCGCTCCCAAAACCATGGAATGGTATGGCGCCTTTGGACTTACGGTGACACTAGTTTGGCTATATATTGAAATCCTGAGGCTTCTCAGTAAAATGCGCCGGAACTAGAGCGAACGTTCAATTGTGATAGGTCTCATGAGCCTCTACGCCATGAGACTTCGTTACGGCCTCTGCACGTCACCAACCCTTGATGCTATTTCTGGATCGGATCGACGAGAGCAACTGCCCTTTTCGAACAATTCGAGGCAGTTCGCCTCAATTCGCACGCTCAATCGATAAGGTCGGAATCCAAGGCTGTTAGCCAAAAACCGTTCTCTCAGCGTGATGCAATCATCTTCGATCTGCATGACCTGATTGCAATCGAGGCAGACGATATGAAAAGCCGCCGGTGATTGTTCCCGGTTGACCTCGTAATACCTGTGTCCTCGATTCAGGTTCAGTTCCCTGATTAAATGACTATCCAGCAGCATTGGAAGGGTGCGATAAATAGTCGCGAGCGAAATTAACTTGTCCAATTCTCGCGCTTGGGCCAAGAGATCTTCGGCATGAAAAGGCTTTGTGAAGGACGTTGCGGCCCGAACAATTACTTCTCTAGGTTTGGTGACTCGGAATCCTTCTGATTTCAGGTAATTCACAGCTTCCTGGAAAAGCGCGTCGGGCTGCTTCTTTGAACGTTCCTTTAGCCTGAATCCAGCAGTTCCAGGAATTCGTTGCGGGACGAAACTCTTGGGCGAAAGTTTGTGGAGCATGCACTCGGTCCGCTCAAAGCTCATATTTCTTTACGATAATAGCCCGCTTACCGGGCAGCGTCCAGTGTGACGGTTCGGGAAAGACGCCTGAAGAGGTGACCACCAGCTGGTCGATGCACGATCGCGTATCGGCAAGGGCAGATCTCGGAGGTGCCCCAACTAAAGTGGATCGCGATGCGGGTAAGAACCATACCTTCTTTGATATCGCGGAATGATCAGACCTCCTGACTAACTTGCAAGCTGCCGGTCGCTGCGGGAATCGATTTTATCTAAACAACCGGCCACTCGGCAATGGCGCCACTGGCAAGGCGACCCTGATGACAGCTCTTTATCTTCTTGCTAATCGGACAAATAGAATTCCCCCAACTGCCAGATAAATAAAGTTAGGAAGCCAGATCAGG
>JAFAXJ010000184.1 GCA_019241095.1 Verrucomicrobiota bacterium
AGAGCTCCGACGTCCATCTTTCGCAAACAATACTTGTCAGCTAACCGGCTAGACGCAGCCGGGACAAGGTCGGAGCAGGCTATAATCTCGATATCATGAAAAAGTTTCGCGTTCCTGACATACACATCGGAAATATTCCCGCAGCCGATGATACCAACACGCATCGAAATTCTTTCGCCTCCAATCTATACCCAACGTCCGGAATGGCCGCAACCCAAGCACTCAGGTAAGGTCAGACCTCCGGGCCGGCCTTACCAAACAGTAGCGTTCGAGATGCGACGCTAACTGCGCGCTCTATGCGCGGCCAATTTTTCGACCGCCGTTTCAAGCCCGAACCATTTACGGACCCGACTGGGCTCCTTGTCGGTCGGGCAGATAGCCTGTCGGGGCGGCCCATCGAACAAAGGCAAGGCTGTCCTTGGCTTCGGCCGGCTTCAGTGCATGCAGGATGATCGATCCGTCGAACCCGGAAGCCCTCAGCAGTTTCATGTAATACGGGTAATCAAGCCGTCCCCGTCCAGCCGGTAAGTGCCCGGCTTCTCCATCCTGATCAAGATCTTTCGCGTGGGCCAGAACAATATCCGAACCCAAAAGTTCGAATGCCTCGTCGAGTACTTTTCGCATCTGCGATAATTGCCCTCGCTGAAAGATATTGGCTGCATCCATGATGATCTTCAGGTGCGGCGACCTGACCTCATCGAGAAGCCTGCGTGCTTTGTGCACGGAGTTAATCGTGTTCCCGATTTCAGGCTCAACGCCGAGCGTTAATCCATATTTTTCGGCAACGCGCAGGGCCTTTTCCATTTGGACGAGCAAGTCTGCCCATGCCTCAGGTTTGTCATTACCCGGGTGTTTGCGCCACATGCTTTCGGGGTCGCGCGATCCGGTGCAGAGCGTGACAATTTTCGTGCCGAGCCGGGGGGCTAAGGCAATCAGGCGGTTCAAGCCTTCCGCACCCGCCTCACGCAGCTCCGGATCAGGATCGATCATGTTGTAGGTGCCGGACAGAGCGGCCAGGGTGAGTTGCCGCTCAGAGAAGCCTGCACAAATGGCATCGACAGTATCTTGAGAAAGCTCGACCGGAAAAGTATTGCCGACAGCAGAAGCTAAATCGAACTGGACACTGGCAACCCCGGCAGCCGCGAGAGCGTCGAGGTTCGCGTCCAGCGAGGAGGACGGAAACTCCGGAGAAAGCAACCCTAAGCTAGCCATACTCTGGCAAGCAATTGAATGTTGACCGGAAGGCTGAGGAACGAGGCCTTTCGTTTACCCTGCGGTGTCTTGCCAATCAGGTTCTTGTCTGGCATTGGATCCATCTTTCTCCGAACCCTCTCTCTTCGGAATGAATCGGCCTATTTTGCCGCGCCACCTTGCATGATCTTGAGGTAGATTGGCGCCTTCTCCTTTTCGTAAAGAGTGCCAACAGTAATATCAAAACCGGGCGGAATTCCAGCTGCTGCCATGGACGCCATCGAGAGCGCCATATAGCTGGAAGCTTGCGGATCTTGCCACATGGCCGCATTCAGGTATCCGTCAATCACTTCCTGAGCAGAATCGATTGAATTGCCCCAGCCGACGACTGGTATTTCTCCGGGCTTAATCCCAACCTGATCGAACACCCGCTTGATACTCCCACTCACCAGGTCGCCAATACCATATATTGCCTTAATCTTGCTGCGATTCGCGGTCAGGTAATCCGCCATTCGACTAATGACCTCAGCCTGGTCCAGCTTGGTCTCGGTGATGTCGGTAGTGATTCCAAGCGGCTTGAACACCGATTCGTAACCCTGAGTTTGCAAGGTCTGATAGGTTGCTCCAGGTACCTCGACGGGTGTCCAGACAAAATCACCCTTTTTAACCAGATTGTGGTCAACCAGGTACTGAGCTAAACGCCGGCCCGCGAGAACGTTGTCTCCTCCGACGTAGGCATCCCGACCGCTGGCCTTATCGTCAGTATTCAGAATGATCACAGGGATGCCGGCGGCGTGTGCTTCAGCAATCACCTTGGTTAGACTTCCTGGGTCAGGTGTGCTGGTGACAATACCTTTTGCATGAACACTGATCGCGGCGCGGACGGCCTCCTGCTGGGACGGAACATCGCCGCTGTGGAACGAAGTCCGAACGTCATTGCCTGTATCCTTCGCCCATTGCTCAGCTCCTTGGAGGAATAGGGTCCATACTGGATCGGTCGGTGATCCGTGCGAGATCCAATAGTAGACCGACTTGGCATTCTGGGCTGTACTGATCGAGGGGAACAAAAACGTCACCATTGCGGTGGCGGAAATGACGTTTGCTAGGAACAATCGTTTTAGCATTGGGGGTTCTTGGTTGAGATCGTTGCTTAGTGACGAAGATTACCTCGTCATATCCGAACTATCAGTTTCAGTATTGAATGGAAGGAATTTTTGACAGTCCTCCCGTTCACTTCAGGGCTCTGTTGCCTGCTTGACGAGTTGCATCGTCAGCAAAACGAGATTTTGTCAGGTGAGTTGATCGAGAGTCACTGGGTCCGGCGGCAGCTTGGGCATTCGATAAGGCTGTCAACAACCTCATGGCTCAATATGTCAATGAACGCGGTAAACCGGCCGGGAGCCCGGGCTGGACTGCAATACGAGGGCTGGCGACTACGTCAATGCGAAAGTCGCGGTGATGCATCTCATCGAGGGATCGGTTTCGATGCGTTGCTGCCGGAACGATCGATGAATCGTGGCGCCAACGATAGGGCTCGCCGGTATACATCAAAAGGCTATGATTCAGACGGCGTACTTCGCACGTTGGCAAAAGCGCGTCCTGAAAGTCCTGTGGCGTTCCGCGCGACCCCGCAGGTGTCCGGGGACTTATAGATCGCCAGCGTGATTCAGCGACTGTGTTCGCTGCGTTTCGCTGCTTGGCGCTTATAAACTACCATAGCCCCGGGGGCTACCCTGACCGTGCTGTTGTCGGCTAGGAAAGGCTTCACCCGGCGATCGATAATTCCTGGGTAACGGCACGACACCTGGTCGCAGCACAACGCAGCGACCCTAAGTTCAAGAGGTCTTGCCCTTCAGAGGCAAAACAGTAAGGGCGGCGTTGCCGCCGCCCTTACACTTTGGTCGATGGAAACTTACTTGGAGGCGTGTTCTTCGGCGTGATGCTTGGCAGCCTCTTCGGCATGGTGCGTAGCGTGTAGGTGATGACCATGGGCGACATGAGCATGGTGGGCGGCCTTTTCATGGTTACCGCCGGATGCATGCTTGGCGGCTTCTTTATGGTGACGGCTCGCATGTTCATGGTGTTCAGCGGCCTTGGTGTGGTGTTCAGCGCTTTGTTGGCTCATAGGGGATGGTTTATTCTGAGAGAGCGTTCTCAGGCTAGCGGCAACAAGTACAGGTTGTCAACCTTGGAGTCTTTCTAAACCAATCAAACGAGTTTTCAGACGCAAATAGCCAAGCCAAGTGAGCCAGGCGAAATGCTCACGATGGCCGCTAGCGCAATGGGACTCGACACCTTCTCACCCAATCTATAGACGTCCCCTGAACTCTGACTAATTCCGTGCTTAAGCTCGAAGCGAAGGCTTATCTATTCGGGACTGACATATTTGAATACCAATCCCGCGACAAGCCCGCCGGCGAGGTCGGCCAAAATGTGAATCCAGACATCAGACAGCTTCACTAAATGCATCACCACTATGCCGATCGCAACGGCTGGATTGAAAGCGCCGCCCGATACTGCGCCGACCGAGAATGCACCGACCATCACGGTCATGCCGATCGCGGCTCCGTAGAAGGAGTTTCCCAAGGTGTCTTTTGCGGTCGCGGAGTTCAGCACGACGTAAGCCAGCGCAAAGGTGAATAGGAATTCTGCAAGAAAGGCGCCAGGGACATTTTTAATCTCCATAGGTGTGCCACTCTTACTGACGATAAACATGGCCAGTAGTGCGGCGAGGACTCCGCCAATGACCTGCGCGATCCAGTAGGGGACTACCTCCTTAGGTTCGCACCTGCCTCGTATGGTGACCGCCAATGTAACAGCTGGGTTGAAGTGACCTCCGGAGATATGTCCCCCAGCGAACACCATGACCATTAACGCTGCGCCGATTGCTAGCGGGGGGATTACTCCCATAGCGCCGGGCAGAACGGTGCAACCGACAGTTAGAACGAGGAAGAACGTGCCAATAAATTCGGCAATATATTTTCTCATGCTGATGATTATTTGATTTCAGCAAGTCCGTGAGCCGATCGGTTCAGAATACCGGACTTCTTATTTTCAGCGTTTTCATAGACTTCTGCACTATGGGTGTCAACGCTTACAATGAAGGAAAGTCGAACTGGATAGGCATAACAATTAGTTAACTCATTGCGCCGAGCTGACGGCTAAATCTCCAGATCGAAATATTCATTTTGGTAAGACCGCGCTTGTGATGAATCAACAGCACTCAATATTTTTTCATCATCGCATATCGAAGCTCATTTGGTGATGCCTTGCAGTGCAATCAAGTCACTACATTTGGGAAGCAGACGATCGCGAAAAGAAAATGGAGTGAGAATCGGAACACACCCGACTGAAAATGCGAGCCCCCTTACCTGGGTATTGCAACAGTACTGTTGTTCATAGGACTAACTTGCAATGCGTTCGGCCAAAAATGGAGTGGGCCTTGGTAATCGCAATTCCTGCGCCGGAGTTCGGGCCGTCTCGACGATGGTTCTTCAAGCCGATACAAAGATCGACATTGCCCTCGGAATTACCTGTTGGACTGCTACTAGCTTTGGCAGTTTACCTATGTGAATATCATTGCAACACGGAAAGC
>JAFAXJ010000360.1 GCA_019241095.1 Verrucomicrobiota bacterium
AATTGGCGGCCGGCTTTCACAGCGTCTTGTAGCGCTTTCGGGGCAACCGAAGGTCCATGGCAAGTCAGTGCAAATTGAGCAGGCGACACGAAGTACGCGATAAGTATTGATGATTCTTACTGGTCGCCAATCAATCAAATGACACGACCAGTCATTTGGAGAAAAGCGTTTCCATCTTCCACGGCCTGATTCACGAACCCGGTGATTCCGAAACCGAGTGCTCGGTAAACTGGGAGTCCTCATAGGCAGCAGATTCTTGCACAAAGAGGGCGCAGGTAAAGCAGCAGTATTCCTTAACGAGGTCACATGAACGACTTTGAGATTCGACATTGCCCACGCCAACTTCCCACTCGTTGATTATCGAGCTGTTTGCGGGCTGCAGAACACCGCATTTAACGAAAGTCATTGCGAAACGATCTGGACCACGAGAGCAAGCAAAATCCCTGGCGAACAGCCAGTTCGCCCGAGTAAGAATGATCTAACGCGCTGATTTTGTAGATACAAGGAACGACGTACATATGAGAATGTCTCAATGCGCCAAGTGGTAACTGTCAAAGGTTAGCCTATTATAATTCCAGCCGTATCCAACCGGATGCCAGAATAAAATTGATCGGGTGCGTTACCTACCTCAAGAGTTCGACCAAGTTCCTGGATGCGTCGTTCGGAAGTCAACCCCAACACTTGATGAACGAAAGGTATCGCGCTTATTTCTCCTCACAGCATGGTTGCCTGGACAACACTGCACCGCTAAATTTAGCTGCACCAATTCGCTAACATTGTGTGAGTTCTACGTTAAATCCAAGCTCTGCAGAAAAGGCAATCTTCATTTGCTCAAGGGTAATGCTTGAACGCCTTAAACTGTCCAGTAATTAGCAGCAAACCTACGCCGTTTATGACGAGGCATTTTTTTGCGACCTCAATTACGAAAAGATAATCCTCGAGCATTACAAAGGTTATTCGGAGGCAGCCTTTGAAGCATGCTTTAGAGTAATCCAATTGAATGGCCAGATATTTAATCTTGGATCGCCTTGCGTTGGAATCTGGTAGGTTCCATTGATCGGTGTTGTACTCCATCCGGAAATCATCTGCCACTTACCTTCAGCCGCCGTAAACATTCCGTCGTCATTAGCTTCAAAATGAGAGTGATAGTTTCTTTCTCGCCCGATTTCCAATGTCCAATCCCAGTTTGCGCCTTGGATCAGCAAAGTGGTCCTCCATATGCCTACGAACAGATCCTCTGGATATTCACATTTACCTGCCCGGGTTAAGATGATTGGCGCTGAAACCGGGACTGGGTCTCCCCAGACCCACGTCATAGTGTCGTTTCCTTGGAATGTGTAAGTCCCGCCCATCGAAGGAGCGGATTTACTGCCTGTGATGCTATATTTGCCATGCTCGGCATTAATCGAACCAGATTCGTCAAAGAAATATCTTCGCGAGAATGTGCCGGCCCGGTTGAACGTAAATTCTAGATTTAAAGTAAAGGTTTGGAAGTGTCCCAGAGATTCCCACGTGCCTAATAGAGATGGATCCACTGCTGCCAATTTGACGACTGACTCTGACGCGGACCGGGGCACAATTCTTGTCTTCGACAATATTGCTCCCATTTGCCACAAGGATAAACCGAGCAAAACAAGAGCCAGGGTGCTTAGGGCGAAAAGGATTTTATGACGTACGATCTTTTTGCCAAGGTGTTCTTGGGACGCCGGCGATTGCGATTGCTTCGTTAGCGGTTGCTCGTACGCATGCTCCTTTTGCAGACTGTCGCTTGTCAGGTCCTTTTTGGACTTGGTTTCATAGCGGTTGGTCTTCGTTGGCTGGATTTCCTGGCGCTCACGTCCCTCGGTTATGCTCTTCTCCAAGACCTGTTCTATGGCGACCACAAGCCGCCGGCAATCATCGTCGAAACCAGTTTCGGTGACTTGCAACGCATTTCGCCGGACCAGCGGTTTCAAATCCTCAGGAAGATCGGTTGACCGAGGAATCAAGGCACCATCCACCAAGACGGGAATGACCCGAATATTGCGTCTGAGTGCCGTCCCAATCTCTCGACGAACGAAATCCTCCGGATCATCAAGGCGGCGACCACCCTTCTCATCGGTCGAAGTGAGCCAATGCGCTCCGATGATCGCGACTAGCACGTCACATCTACTAACCGTCTCTTCAATCGCTTTAACAAAGTCGTCACCCAGAGGAATGGCGTCAATGTCCATGAAGATCTGCTTGCGATCAAAACGCGTACACAATCGGTCATACAGGCTTCTTGCTGACCACCGACTTTCTTCACGCCGATAACTGATGAATATTTGCCCGCTCATGTGCTTAGAAGACCTGCAAACGTGGTGCTAGTTAGGCATGCAATGTTACAAGCGGCCGATCAATGTCCAGGCATAAGGCTACTTCTCTCGGTCGCTAGATGTTAAAATTGTGAAGGCGGTTAATGCCATTTCCGGTCAGCGGAAGATTCTATTGCACATCATTTATCCAGTTTAGACAAGCTCCCATATTCTCAGTTATCTGTACCAGTAAACGCGCAATCCGCTTAGTATTCCCCCTTGCGGTTTACGCGTCTTTCCGGAATCAAAAAGGTTGGCGAACTGCTCTGCAGTTCTGCTCGCCCGGTTTCGACCTCAATACACTGCACGAGCACGATCCTTGAACTCCGTGCTTTCTGCACGAGTTCAACCAGCAGTTGATGAGCCTGCGAGCAGGAGTAACATTTCGGGCTACGCCGGTAGCGCTACGAGCCGAATGATCCTTTCAACAATGGGATCGGAAGTTCCTCAGTTTTATGTGCGTCACAAAGGATTGCATATAAAACAATTTAACTATGATCAGTTAGGCATTACCCAAGAGTTAACGGCAATTGAAGTCCGGCTCATGACGGGGGCAGCTGTAAAACAAGTCCCGTCGCGAATAAGATGAAAAGGAGGTCAGTTGGTGAGAGTCTCGACTTAACGGGAGAAAGTCGTGCCCTGTGACTGCAAAAGGCCTGTGACGGTGTAAGGTCGAAAGTGAGCCAGCGCCAAACACCTTGCGATGGA
>JAFAXJ010000563.1 GCA_019241095.1 Verrucomicrobiota bacterium
GCAAAGCTTACGCCGAGATATTTGGCCCAACAACCGGCGATAAGATACGCCTGGCAGACACCGACTTGATCGTTGAAATTGAGCATGATCACACGATCTACGGTGAGGAGGTAAAATTCGGCGGAGGCAAGGTGATCCGTGACGGGATGGGACAATCGCAACGTTCGAGCAAAGATGCGGTGGACACTGTTTTAACCAATGCGGTGATCCTGGACCATGGCGGAATCATCAAGGCAGACATAGGAATCAAAGACGGCCGAATTGCAAAGATCGGTAAAGCTGGAAATCCGGATATTCAGCCTGGAGTCTCGATTGTGATTGGCCCTGGAACCGAGGTCATAGCGGCCGAAGGGAGAATCGTCACGGCGGGTGGAATCGATACACACATTCATTTTATCTGCCCGCAACAAATTGATGAAGCATTGGCCGCCGGAATTACGACCATGATAGGCGGAGGCACAGGCCCAGCCCATGGCACCTTTGCAACAACCTGTACACCAGGTCCGTGGCATATAGAGCGAATGTTGCAAGCCGCGGACGGCTATCCGATTAACTTGGGATTTTTAGGCAAAGGTAATGCGAGTCAACCCGGACCTTTGATAGAACAAATTCAAGCAGGTGCAATAGGTCTAAAGCTGCACGAAGATTGGGGAACAACGCCTGCGGCGATCGACACTTGTTTAAACGTTGCGGACGAAACCGATACGCAGGTAGCTATTCATACCGATACTCTGAACGAGTCTGGTTTTGTCGAGACTACGATCCGGGCGATCAAAGGCCGTACAATCCATTCTTATCATACGGAGGGTGCCGGCGGTGGGCACGCCCCGGACATCATCAAAGTGTGTGGAGAGCCGAATGTATTGCCTTCATCGACCAATCCAACCCGGCCATTTACCGTGAATACTCTAGATGAACATCTCGATATGTTAATGGTTTGCCATCATCTGGATCCGCGCATCGCTGAAGACCTCGCATTTGCGGAGTCTCGGATCCGTCGCGAGACAATAGCGGCCGAGGATATTTTGCATGATCTTGGCGCGATATCCATGATGTCTAGCGATTCGCAAGCAATGGGAAGGATCGGAGAAGTGATTACAAGAACTTGGCAAACGGCGCACAAAATGAAAGTGCAGAGAGGCGCCCTGCCGGGCGATAGTGCGGGAAACGACAATCTCAGGGCTAAACGTTACGTCGCAAAATATACGATAAACCCCGCCATAACTCACGGCATCGTTCAAGAAGTCGGGTCCATTGAGGTTGGAAAATGGGCTGATCTGGTAATATGGGATCCTGTTTTCTTTGGAGTTAAGCCGTTTCTAACATTAAAGGGAGGGATGATTGCAGTAGCGCAGATGGGCGATCCAAATGCTTCGATCCCGACCCCGCAACCAATACACTATCGTGAGATGTTTGCTACTCGCGGTGGCGCACTAGCCTGCACGTCGTTAACGTTTGTTTCTAAAGCGGGCGAACAGTCCAGCATACAGGAGCGTTATGGTCTGAAGAAAAAACTGGTCCCGGTAAGCAATGTCAGGTCACTTCGAAAATCAGATATGATTAATAACTCATGGCAACCTACCATTACGGTGGATCCAGAGACTTATGAAGTGAGAGCCGACGGTGAATTGCTTGTCTGTGAGCCTGCGCAGACGTTGCCCATGTCACAACGATATTTCCTTTTTTGACGCTTGTGCGAAGAGTAGATCTGGTCCTTGCTCCGCAATCTGATAGTTTCAACATTATACCTATTTTGTTGCTACCTTTTTCGGCTCGGCAAAAAAGCAGGCAACTGGCTCGATTGGAAAATGGAGAAGAAATTGCCATCTTTCTACCGCCGGGTTCAATCCTGCACGATGGTGATATACTTCAAGCTGATGATGGTTTCAGACTTCGAGTGCAGGCTGAAAGAGAGCCAGTGATTTACGCCTCCAGCGATGATCATTATCTGCTTCTTCGTGCAGCCTATCACCTAGGAAATCGTCATGCACGCGTTGAACTGGGCAGCGACTATCTGAAGTTGGAATATGATCCTGTACTTCAAGAGTTGCTGGTTAGATTAGGGCTGCAAGTTGATAAAGTTAGTCTGCCATTTGATCCAGAACCCGGGGCTTACATAGGAGGGCATCGACACGGTCACGATGAAAGTTATAATGAAGACCATGAAGTTGCCCAAAAGCTTTATCATGATCACCACGGTCAAAACAGCTAGCATTTGATTGTTATAGCTGATGAAATCGATAACACAGCTTGCAGGGCTGCTTCAGTTAGCATCGCCGTCGCTTCCGATCGGTGGATTCAGTTACTCTCAAGGATTGGAATCCGCAGTGGAACATGGTCTGATTTATAACGAGGCGACGCTCATGCAATGGATCACGGACGGTTTGCAAGCGGTAATTGCAGTGAACGACGGCCCAATTATGAGCGCACTTTTTCAACATTGGCGAAATCAGAAACTCGACGAGGTAGCCACTCTAAACGAGTGGTTTTTAGCCACCCGGGAATCATTCGAATTGCGTCAGGAAACCGAGCAAATGGGTTGGTCGCTCGCACAGCTAGCTCTCCAGATGGAATGGTACGACAAAAAGCGTCGAATATATCTCGAAAAGATACGGCCAATTGGCTTCCCTATTTCGTTCGCATTTGCGGCTGCATCTTTCGAGCTCGGCTTAGCAGAAGCGGTCTGTGCTTATTGCTGTGTGTGGATCGAGAGTCAGGTATCAGCCGCATTAAAAGCAGTCCCGATCGGGCAGTTAATAGGTCAAAAGATACGATTTACAGTGCAGCGATCGCTGCCTACCATAGTGGCTCGCATTCTATCGCAAAACGAGGTGTCTACATTTTCACCTCACCTTTCGATCCTGTCAGCGCGGCATGAGGTACAATACTCCCGTCTGTTCCGTTCCTGAGATGCTGCATAATGGAAACTGTTAAGCGCATTAAAAAAAATCCTCCCTTACGCGTAGGAATTGGCGGACCGGTTGGATCGGGTAAAACGACACTTGTGGAAGTTTTATGTAAGATGTTAAGAAATCGTTATGACATTATTGTTATTACGAACGACATCTATACCAAAGAAGATCAACGCTTGCTGGTTACTGCGGGAGCATTGGCAGCTGATCGAATAATGGGCGTCGAAACAGGAGGTTGCCCTCACACAGCTATTAGAGAGGATGCATCCATTAACTTAGAAGCGATCGCGCGGATGCTAGCAAAATTTCCAGAGGCTGATCTGGTATTTATTGAATCAGGCGGTGATAATCTTGCGGCTACCTTCAGTCCGGAGCTTTCTGACCTAACGATTTATGTAATCGATACCGCTGCGGGCGAGAAGATACCCAGGAAAGGCGGCCCTGGAATCACGAAATCGGATTTGCTGATTATCAACAAAATTGACTTGGCTGCTTACGTCGGTGCTTCGCTATCAATCATGGAAGACGATACCAGAAAAATGAGAGGTAATCGGCCTTACGTGCT
>JAFAXJ010000141.1 GCA_019241095.1 Verrucomicrobiota bacterium
CGGCAAGGAAGACCCTGTACGTCTTGTTTTCAATGCACCAACTGGTCTTGCGATTAATGCTTCGATTATTGACCTGGGCAACCGCTTTCGCCTCATTGTCAACGAGGTGGATGCGGTTGCGCCGTTAGAGTCGTTGCCAAAGCTGCCCGTTGCGCGTGCGGTCTGGCAATGCCGTCCTGATTTCAAGACGGCATGCGCAGCGTGGATTTACGCAGGCGGCGCTCATCACACCGGGTACAGTTACTCTGTCACAACAGAACACATGGAGGACTTTGCGGAGCTCGCAGGCATAGAGTTGGCGCTGATCGATGCAAAGACGAACCTACGCGATTTCAAACGAGATCTCCGTCAGAACGAAATTTATTACCACCTCGCTCCTGGCTTGGGACGGCTGTGAGATCAACCTGCGTGTTCTTGCACCTGGTCATGCCTCAGCGCCTGGCCAGCTGTGACAAAGCGCACAGCGAATCCAAGATAGCCGGTGTCATTCTTGCCGAAACATTATCCGGCAGGTTTATTGTTACAGAAAAAGAAGAACGAAATTTTGCGGCTAGGTTGCAAGCAGGTGCAACTGTATAACCGTTAATCGAAGTAGTGAGACTCAACCTTAATTTTGTCTATAGAACATTTATCAGCAGATCCGATCGTCGGCGTAGAAAAAGATTATGCTCAATCCATTTTCCACAAGTCTAGGTAGACTTGCCATCAATGTGAAATGTAGCATGAGGCTTTCGCTCCTTCGTTCAACATGATCCAAAAAAGATTTTAGAGAGGCAAATATGGGCGTTTCTTTAATTTACCTAGGCAAAAATGACGATGACAAGGAAATGCACAATATGTGTAAGGCCATAGCCGAGAAGCTGGTACAGGCCGGTATTGAGGTTCAGGAGACCAATTCAGCTAGTAAGGACCTCCCCAATCCTAACACCGTTACTTACGCAGAAGTCTGGTTTTGCGGGCACAGCAGATTTGTTGAGGCCAATTCGTCGATTCGCAAGGGTAGTGAACGCAATCTTGGAGGCTTTCCTATCAAAGATATCGCAGGATTTGTTAAGTCTTGCGTTATCAGAGGCAAAAACAAGATTCGACTTATCTGCTGCGAATCGGCTCAACAACAGCGATACAAGCCGAAAAAAGTTGGGGAGCCAGCGGACGATTTTCCTGCGGTTCTCGGAAACGAGTTAGTGCAGAACGTTAGCAATCCGAGACTCCTGGACCAGTTCGAAGCTCCGACTCCGTTTTCACTGTGAGATATACGTAAGCTTTTAGCATTATTGCCCTGCACAATTTTGTCGTTTTCAGGCCCTGGTCGAGTTACCGTTGCGGATCGTTATATATTATGGTCCGCCTTGACCTGACAGAAAAAGTTATGATTCGCTCGATCTCCGCGCTCTATCTTATCTGTGTGTTGGCGCCTTCTCTCCATACGTTATTGCTGCTGCCAACAGACAGACAATGCTGCCAGTAATCAGGGTTAGTTTTGATTCTGAACTTGCAGCTAGTCCAATAACGACAACTTCTACCAGTCCTGATTCCCGTCTTACTCCTGCACCGGCGACACCGCAAATTGGCGAGAAAGCAAAACAGCCAGTCGCCACCGGCGACGGAACCCGAGAAACGGCAGAAGGGGGGCTGGGTTTGTTGCTTTATTTTGTTCCATCTAACCTGGCGTTTATGCGTCGTGCGAGCGCTCGCTGGAAAGTTTTTGGGTCAATCTGCTATTAGGTTGGACAGTGGTTGGGTGGGTCGTAGCAATGGTTATACTTTTCCGAAGAAGTTCTGAACCTAAACCGGAGTTAGCGAGCGCTGGACAGGGGCAAAGCCAAGATCTGGTGTTAGGAGATTTGTTAACAACAGGAACAAGTTCGCGTTATAAACTGGAGGACTTTCACCCCGGTAAGGACGAGAATGTGCTTTGGGCTTTCAGAGATGTTGGTTACTATCGAAAGGTATCATTCTCAGAATACCAAGCAGGCAGCCGGGGGGTTAGCTTCCAGATTGCCAAAGGAGTGCGTTATCGGGTCGGAGGCTCTAAGGGAAGATCGGTTAGACGATCGGGTGTCGAATCTCAGGGCAAAGGCACGTTGATACTAACTGGGGTCGCCTTTCTGACACCGAGAGACCTGCTAAGAATTCCCTTGTCCAAGATTCTAGCGTTTCAAGGCTATAGGGATGGGTTCTCCCTCCCTCCCTCTGTCCGACGCTCGCAACTCATTCTGCGGTTTTGATCGTTTACGAAAATCAGACGTCCAGTTCATCAAAGACGCTATGAATGCGCTTCGAAAAACCTCTCTACATAACTCGCTCCCGTTGACCGACTAGTGAAATCGGAACGCGATAGGCGAAAGATTTGCCCGCTGCTCAAACGGAACAGGTCACTGTAATCTTTAATGACAGATGTGAGTATGCGGTCCATTTTTGAGTTTCCGCTTTCCAGTTTTCTCGCGACAATCTGAACTGCATAGTCGCTGGAGTTTGCAGCGCTCATATGAAGTATATACCCATGGTTTTTGACGAGATCACTCTGACTCTTGTTGTGGTTTATGTT
>JAFAXJ010000319.1 GCA_019241095.1 Verrucomicrobiota bacterium
AACAGAACGCAATCGCAGGCAGTTCCTGCGATCATATAAATGCTTTCTTCTGTATGAATATGCGAACTCAAAGAGTGCTGGTCTTCGTAGACGAATCAAACGTTGTCAGTTCGGTGCGGGCGCTAGGTCGAAAACTAGACTGGCTGAAATTACGCGACCATCTCACGACCGATCTGGGACGCGAGTTAATGGAAATGGTTATTTACGCTGGTTTGCCTCCGCAGATGCCGGAATGGCAGATTGAGCGTGACAAGAAGAACAAGTTTTTACATTGGCTGCGCTCCAACGGATTTCTGGTAATCGCGAAAGAAGGCTCTCCGGGTGACGGCAAACATTATAAGGCGAATGTGGACGTCTTAATGGCAATCGACGCGGTTGAGCTCTCGATCGAGATGCGGCCCGACGTTGTTGTGCTCGTGACCGGGGACGCAGATTTCGCGCATTTGGCATTGCAGCTACGCCGGCGTGGTATTCGTGTGGAAGTAGCCGCTACTTCTCAAACGATGGGGACTGGATTGAGAGGCGCGGCCAATGAGACAATCGACCTGGACCCATTGTTTGAACAGTTTGAATTGATGAGATCTGCGGATCAATAATGAATTTGGAGAAATTGAGGGGACCGACCCGGTCGTTTTTAACCCTGGCCGATTTCTTCACCCGCTCATTTATGGCTGGGATTAGCCGCAGCGGCATTTCGCGCAGCTTCAAGACAGGCCTCGACAGCTTCCCGCAGCGAACTTGTATAGTAATCGGCCCTGAGTGCCGCCCGAAGCCGCACGTCACTAAGAATAAGATCTTCGCCGGGCCAGAGGCCGACGAGCAGCGCGGCTGCCGGCAATCGGCGCCTCAAACGGCGCACCAAATACTCGAGGTACGCAGGCGTGCAGCTAAGTTGGAGGTAGGAAATGCAGACCATTACAGACCCAGTAAGGACCGCCGCTGGCAGCCGTTCCGGCGAGGTGATTTCGTGCGGGATTACCCGCGCTCCTAAACCGTGCTTGCGGACCAGTTGCGCCAGCATGGAAGAGGCTGCCTGATCCAAAGGACCGCTTCCGGCAACGCACAGGACAGGCGCGCTCGAACGCCATGCGGGGGCCAAGTCGGCTTTCCCTGAGCCTGTCGAACATGCATGTCGCCATTGATTTATAACTTTGTTGCTTTGCTGGTGGAATTCTCGTACGCCACAGGCATTCATTATTACATTGAGTCAGATCAGCATGGAACCATTCGATGACGACCTTAAGAATTTCGAAGCGCATGGAGCCGGACCCTTGCCGGTCACAAGCAATCAAGGCTACGCGGAAAACGACGGCGCTCGAATCTGGTACGCGACATACGGATCCGGATCTCCCGTGATCCTGCTGCATGGTGGCCTCGGCAACAGTGGCAATTGGGGCTACCAGGTTCCGGCGTTGCTCAGCTCTGGTCATCGCGTCGTGGTGATCGACAGCCGCGGCCATGGCCGCAGTACGCGCGATGAGCGGCCTTTTATGTATGAGTTGATGGCCTCCGATGTTCTAGCCGTGATGGATACATTGCATTTAGAAAATGCAGCCTTTGTTGGCTGGAGTGACGGCGCCTGCATCGCTTTAATACTCGCCATGAAGTCCCCTTCTCGTGTTGCAGGGGTATTTTTCTTCGGCTGCAAGATGGATCCGAACGGAGTGAAAAGTATCGCGCAACCCAATCCCATCATCGACCGGTGTTTGGCCCGGCACATTAAGGACTATGCTCAATTGTCGTCTACGCCGGGCCAATTCGAGGCATTTGCCGCAGCGGTTAGCAAAATGCAGAAAACGCAGCCCAATTATTTTGCGCCCGATATGGCTCATATCCACGTGCCCGTTGCGATTGTACAGAGCGAGCATGATGAGTTTATCAAACCCGAACATGCCGAATATCTCGCCCGGAGCATTCCAGGAGCGGAATTGGTTCGATTGCCTGAGGTGAGCCATTTTGCACCGGTGCAAAGGCCGGCGCAATTCAACAGCGTAATGCTAGCTTTCCTCCAACGGGTTTTTTTGTGAAAGAAATTTGACGCTTCGCTGCACCGATGCGAGCGAACCCAGGCCTATTCCCCGGGATGGAGGAGATTGCATGGCGGCTTGGCGCACTGGCCCTGATTGTAGACTACGTTCTTTGCCGATCTCCCCACAATCTCGCTTGATGACAGACGGCAATCGCACCCTGATTCAGGAACCTGCCGGCTTAAGGATGCAAACAGCAAAAATCGACATTTTGCAGGCGGCAGCTTCACTGTCCGGCATAAAAGCCACGAACCTGTCCAGTAAAATGGCGGAGGGATTTCTTGACGCCTTCTACCCTTTTTCTTCCACCGTTAGCATATAGAGGCTCACTTCAAAGGGTAGGCGCTCCAATGGGTCTGCCAATTGCCAGCCGTTCTTAGTTGTGTCCCATCACGGCCATGCTCTCAATCTAGCCCAAGGGTCAGTGCCAACCTCGTTTGTTTTGCGTCGAAGGTCAGAAGGTCAGGAAGTTCGCCAGCGTCAATTGGATTGCCGCTGCCGCGCGGAGAATATCGAAGGCTCGATACGCACCGTCCATCGTATTGACGCTGCTCAACCGTTCTGCTTCGATCAGCGGGATTGCGAGGTTGCAAATGGGGACTCAAAGCGACCGTCTGTCAGAAGGTTGCTTACTCGGCGAAAACCGCTGACTTTGGAATCTCGGTGCCATAAGTAACCGCGATAGTTTCGCCAATCCCGAGCTTGAATACCCCGGCTGTCAAGTCGGTGTTGATTCCATTGATATCGATCTGGGACACGTCGCCACCCGTGACAACGATGGTCTTAGGGCTGTGTCGCACCGTATAGACAATACCGTTTTGAGGATTTGGGCTTCCTGCGGTAATGTTATTCGTCAGGTCACCTCCACTGGCAGGCCACGGATTGGGAATATTGCCAACAGGGTTGTGCCCAGCATTATTGATGACTACAGAGCCAGTGCCGCTGAGTGATATATCCGCATTAAGTTCGAGATGATTCTGGGTGATCTGCCAATTGTCAGATGTACCAACCATCTTGATGGCTGCGTTCTGGGCCGTCCCGCTGATGTTGTTTCCCGTGATAAGAATGTTCTCGGCATCCACCAACTGGATGGCTGCTCCGGAGACGATGGAGTTCGTGTTCTCGATGACGTTGCCGCTAATGACGATGTCGCTGTTTTGTTTATCATTGGCGATGGCAGACCCGTCGCAATTCTTGATAACGTTCCCGGTAATCGTGTGATTGGAGGTTGCCGTTGCTGGGTCGCCGGAAGCGTCTGGCCCGTCGAAGTAGATCCCCGTGCCGGCTGTGCCTTTTATCGCTTGCACGTTTGCGATCATGTTGCTAACGATTGAAGCCCCGCTCGAAACCGGACCGAACAGCATGATGCCTTTGCCTCTGGCCTGCAACACTGCGCATCCGATGATGGAACAATTTCTACCCCGCATCTGAAAGCCGTAGACTTCGGGTTTAGGGATTACGCCCCCAACGGGCAAAGTAGCGGGTATGCCCCCAATGGCCATACAGCCGGCGAACGTCACATTCTCAGCTGGTTGGTGCGTATCGAAGTGAGCGGTATCCGCGAGCATCGACGTGCAGTTGGCCACGATGACGTTGCGCTGTACACCATTCGCAAATTTGCCGCTGCTGCCTCCGGTGGTCACTGCATGTCGCGTATGAGAAAATCGGCACCCGGTAACGCTGACATTTTGTGATGCCGAGCCGACCACGACGCCGTACCTGACATTACCAGCCGGAGTTACATCGCTGATGTGGTGAATGTAGCAATCAGAAATGTTCGCGTTGCGTACCGACTCTAAGTGAATGCCGGCATTAAAAGCGTCATGCACTTCGACGCGTTCAATCTGCAAGTTCTCAACAAACCGGAAATGCGTGAAACCGACATTCAACGTAGAGGACGAAGCCGTGGAGGTGATCGAGAAATCGGATAGGGTGATATTCTGCAGCATGGTGATGCTCACCACCTGAGCAGAGTCTGCCAGCGTATAGGTATCAAAAATTTGGTCATCGACTGGAATGATGCCGGAAGTTGGATCGAACGGTGGCGGCGGGATTTGCTTAACTTCGCCCGCGTGCTTACCGGTAGCTTCGGTATCGACCACCTTATCCGAGTACAGCAGGACGTAATCTCCGGCTGTGAATGACGCAGCATCCGCCGAAGAGGTTGTGATTGTGGTATCTCCCTGGAGAGTAGAATCGACTAGGTTCCGTGGAGTCCCAACAACCTTATTGTAAGCTTCTATTGCAGGCGTATTCCCCGTCATCGCACTGTCTAATACGAAACTGGTTATGCCCATCCCTTCGCCCTGAATCTGAACATTGCTGCTCGTAATTGTAATCGTGCTGGTGATCGGATAGACTCCGGCCTTCACAAAGATTTTTCCTCCGGAGGCCGGTAATGCGTTAATCGCAGGCTGCAAATTTGTAAAATCCCCAGTTCCGGCGATATCGACTACAAAGGTAGAATAGAGATCAGTTGTCATAGATCATGTTCCTTTTAAGATTTGATTCAGCGTGAATGTCCGATTTAAGCGTGGGACTTAAGCTAGTTTTCGGATCTGTTGCCGCGTTTAAGTTAGGGGTTTGGAGGGCTAATTCGAGTTCTTTTCCAGGCCCCTGGATGAAGCTAGCCAAGATTAGGTCAAGATCTCTGGAATCAGAAAGAGACAGACCTGATGCCTGTAGCCAGAAAAGAACCTGGTCTGCAGAAGTGCTCGCTGGCGAGGGCTAAGACAGCGCTCGACCACGGCCCGATTGGCGCCTTCAGCCCTGGCCCCGGTGGCATTGCCATCGATATCAATCCGGTCCGTTGCAGCGAGCAAGACGGCAGTGTGCCGAAGGTTCAGCAAAAAAGGAGGTCATGGTAAGAGGTTGGAGTGAGCAAACCACAACCTAAGAAGCCCGGAGCGCAGTGCGGCGCTACGCAGGCTGAACCAGCCTGGCTAAGTTACCCAGAGAAAATAACGAAGAGCCAAAGAAACCATTCTATAGATTGGCGACCAGTTCGTGAGGGCATTGTTGTCGCCTTTGACCAAAACGCCCGAACCTCTTGACATAACGAACTTTCGATGTGCACATTGTGCACATGAAAGAAATCTCCATTCGCGATCTGCACCTTAACACTGGCAAATGGATCCGAAAGATTAGTCTGGAACAAAAAATTGTCATCACCGAACGGGGCGAACCAGTTGCCACGTTGATACCATTCGAATCGGCTCATAAAGCGACACCGTTCCGTAGAAGGGAATTGGTGCAGGGGTTCGCCACGCTGCCTCCGATTGAGCACGATTCCGCGGAGTACATCTCGACTGATCGAGAGCGAGCATGATCTACTTCGATACCAGTTATGTGGCGAAGTGCTATCTGAATGAAACAGGAAGCGCTACTGTCCGGCAATTGGCGCAATCACAACCCGCGCTTGCCTGTTCAGAGTATGGGCGCATTGAGGTGGCGAGCACTCTCCACAGAAATTTACGCGAAGGCTTTCTGAGCACTGCGCAGTTCAAGATGGTAGTGCGCCAGCTTGAGAGCGATGACAAGAGTGGCGTTTGGATTTGGTTACCTATGACATCTGAGCTTTGTCGAAGGGCTGCAGCACGGATCAAAGCCCTTCCCGGTGCAACATTCATTCGTGCGGGTGACGCACTACATCTGACAACTGCCGCGGAGAATGGGTTCACAGAGATTTACAGCAATGATCGACATTTGCAGGCAGCGGCGTCACTGTTCGGCATCAAAGCCATGAACCTAATCCCGTGAAAGGGCGGTAGGGATTTCCTGACGCCTTGCCCGGCCCTTTTTCTTTCGCTATTAGCATATACCACTCACTTCAAAGGGAAGGCGCACCAATCGATCGGTCATACTGCTAGCTAGTTGCCTTTAGAACGCGCGCGTTCTTTTTGCGAGCGAGAAACGGAGGCTTGATCGGCTTGGTCGGCTAGTCATAAAAAGGTCATCGGTAGTGACCGGCAGCTAAGACCGCAGAGCCATTGGAGCTGTATGCCCGATAGCTAGTTTGGTTCCGAGCAATTTGGTTTGAGCATTAGCGAAGCACCAGGCCGTCTGAATCGACCTGGTGCTATCCTGTTTAGGAGATTTCTCTTAAAACTAACCCCTCGGGCCGGTTGACTGCCCTCAAAGAGCAAAAACAACAGCATTCGAGGAGAAAGTTATGTCAAAGCCAAAGAAAACCACTTCTGGGCGCAAGAGCAAATCAAAAGCAAAAACAGAGAGCCTAAAAGTCTTTAATGCCAATGCAGCGGGAATAGATATCGGAGCCAAATTTCACATGGTGGCTATTCCGAAGGACTGCACCGAAGAAAACATCCGCAAATTTGGTCCCTTTACCAGCGACTTGCATCGCTTAGCCGACTGGTTAAAAGAACATAGGATTCAAAGTGTTGCGATGGAATCGACGGGAGTGTATTGGCTAGCGCTGTTCCAAATTCTGGAGCGCAGGGGTTTTGAGGTAAAGTTGGTTAACGCAGCGCATGTAAAAAATCTGCCAGGGAAAAAGACTGACATAAGCGACTGCCAATGGCTGCAGCAACTCCATAGCTATGGATTGTTAAACGGCTCGTTCCGGCCCGTCGATCAGGTGTGCGTGTTACGCAGTTTTTTGCGTCTGCGTGACAATCTGGTCAAGGATTGCAGTACTCAGATTTTGCGTATGCAGAAAGCTTTGACGGAAATGAACCTCCAAATCCATCAAGTCTTCAGTGATGTTATGGGCAGTAGCGCATTGGCGATTATTCAGGCGATTTTGGCCGGAGAACGTGATGCAGCTCAAATTAGCCCAGCTCAAGCATCCCAGAGTTAAGGCTTCGAATTTGGACATTGTGAAGGCCTTGGATGGCGACTACCGCGCTGAACAGCTTTTCGCTTTGCAAACGGCTCTGGAACTTCACGACGTCTATGAGCTCAAGATCATGGAATGTGAGAATAAAATTGAGCAACAACTGGCCACTTTTGACGCTCAGCTCGATTTTGAGCAAGCACTGGAACAAAGCAAAGCCTTAAAAGCCCGTTCGACTCAAGTGCGCATCGAATTGCGCCGTCAAGCCCAACTGACCAGTATATGCGGGGTAGATCTGACCAAATTGCCTGGTTTAAGTACTCTGGCGGTGCAGCTCATTATATCCGAAACCGGCTTGAACATGGAGTGTTGGAAAAGCGAGAAGCACTTCTGTTCCTGGCTCAAACTCTGTCCTGATCGACGCGTGAGTGGAGGCAAGCTCTTAAAATCCAAGGCTAGAAAAACCAAAAACCGTGCTGCAAACATGTTCCGTTTAGCAGCCCAAGGAGCAATGCAAAGCAAAACCGCCCTTGGGGCCTTTATCCGACGTATCAGAGCCCGGCTTGGAGCTCCAACCGCCATTAACGCTGGTGCTCACAAGCTTGCTCGACTCTTCTATCGAATGCTCAAATTCGGAGAAGCCTATGTTGAGAAGGGTCAGGGCTATTATGACCAAAAATTCAAAGAACGAGTGCTAAATAACCTCTCTAAACGAGCGAAAGAATTCGGCTTCAAACTTACCCCAGACGACGTTGCTACCACTTCAGTTTCTTAGGAGCTGTTCTTTGTTTGTGTCGGATCACGGGCGGCGTAGAAGCCGATGAGCGGCCTTCGGATCGCAGTACGTACCGCATTTGTGGGTCCTTATCGTGGCGTTTTCAGGTCGTGAAACTACAATTTTGTGCCGCACCGCTTCTGCCACTAGATCAGGCCGTTCGCGTTGGCCGGCATTCTCAAAGAATTGGAACTGCGTGTGGGGGATGGCTTGTGCGATCTCTTCTGACAGAGGCAACGGCGTGCAAAGGTTACGGTCGCCACAAACCACCAAGACCGGCTGTTTGATCTCGCCCAGCCGTGTGAAGGAATCATGAGCCGCGATCATGTCGATGCGTCTGAGGGCGATGTCCCGGTCTTCGGGCTGCGCTGGGTACCCGGCCGCACGCTCGATCCACGCCTGCTCCGCAAACCGGACGAGCCTGTCCCTACGGAAAATAGACTGGCCGGCGTAATTAACGAAACAGGGCTCCTAACCAGCAATGCCCGCATGTAGCCGAGCGATTTACACATCCGCCTCACGGTTTGAGGCGCCTACGTTGATGCTACGATTGCCTTCGGAAGCGCTTGGCACTATCCTATAATTCAAGAATGACTGCCATGGAGAGCTTGGCGAGGCTGAGAGACTCTGGATTCGAACAGGGCCAGGCGGAAGCGATCCTCGCAGTCATCGAGAGTTCCGAGTACGTTACAAAAGTAGACCTTGATTCGGCAGTGACCCGCTTGGAGAACAGACTTGAGACCAAAGTTGCTCAGTTGGAAACCAAAATTAGCGAAGCCAAAAACGCGATTTGGTTGCCATTCTTCCTGTTGCTTGCAGCGCAAGTCGCAACGCATTTCTGGAAGTGATATTCTGGGTTAAGGGAAGTCTTCGGACATGGACTCACTGGCGATCTTTCTAGTCCGTTCAAGCAGGATGACGTCGATCGGGACTTTTGCGACGACTAGAACATCTTGTACTGAGCGTTTTACTTTTCTTTCTGCGACCCCGCTTGAATACCTGGCTGAACGCGTTGAGCGAAGAGCAAAACTCGAAGGTCAAAGGTTAGTTCCGGAGTTGGTCAATGCGCGTTTTGTCGGCCAGATCCAAATCCGCCAACCCGCAAGCGATTGAAAAAGATCCCGAGCCAAATATAACTACGGCCGGCAAACATTTGTAGCCCACTGGCGATGCGGTCACTGGAGAGCCAAGTGTACGGCGAAGGACGCTCGCACCGGAAACTAATCTGGATTCAACCCTATAAGACTCATGAACCGCCCGAAAAGGACGCAGGATAATCAAGGAACCACTCTGCCTTAAGGATAGGGACGAAAAACATCATCTGTTATTATTTAGCAACGCCAGAAAAGAAATAGTAATTTGATCGCAATCCTTGGTTTTGCCATTCTGGGGAGCAACGCGAAGCCATTAAGCGCCTCCGCATAGAGGGAAGACGATTGGTCGATGAGCGCTTGGTTTTTGAGACTGTTCTTGCGCAGCGAAATTTGGTGAATTCTGCTCGGAAATCAACGCGTACGCGACGGAACAAGGAACGCCGTCAGTACCTGCAGCGGGTGGGCACTGATATTAGCACGTCTTCTAACTTGACGAAGTC
>JAFAXJ010000372.1 GCA_019241095.1 Verrucomicrobiota bacterium
TCGCTTGACTCGGGAATCAGGACTCGTCCAACCTTGCGGATACTTAAAGTCAGGGATTTCGTAAAGGGCCATCATCCAATTTGTATATCGCCAATCAGATATTCCAACTCGTTATTCGGAGACAAACTTGAAAATCAAAGTTCTTCCGCTTGCCAAACCACACTTTGATGGAAACGCGGCCGGGTGTCTTCGATACTTAAATCCTTAGTACTGGCATTGCTTTTGTTGAAAGGGGATTGCAGCAATTTTCAGCGGTGCTATAAGAAAAGCTATTGAGCTCTCTACGTCCATATCAGAAACACCGTACGATTTACGCAAGCTGCTTTCGCTTATAGTGACGAAGCAGCTTGGATCCGTGAATCAGCCCGAGGCGAAAGAGCAAGTAGAAGGCCGGGAAAATTAATATGAAAGCGATGAAAATTTTTGCTTATTCAAAGTGGGACGCTCTGTGTGTGCTATGCGGGATACTCCATTTCGCCTACGTCGTCGCGTTCTTCTTTCTATTTCCTCACCTACCCTGGTGGTTGTTGGTATGTATGGGCCTGCTTTATTCGGTAAGCGTGTCTTGGAATATCAACGGTGTTTCACACAATCTGATTCATAATCCATTCTTCAAATCGAGAACCATGAATCGGCTGTTTGGAATCATGGAATCGGTCACGCTCGGTATTTCGCAGACTTTTTACAAGTATGTCCATCACCGGCATCACATGGGAAATAGCGACCGCCCTGACGAGAATGGACATACTCACGATTGGCTCTCGATTTACCGGCATGGTCATGATGGTGAAGCGGAGAATCCTTGGAGCTACATTTTTCTGAGCTACCTGCGTGAAGATCCAAAGGCAATATACGCCGAAATCAAGAGAAAGAACCCGGCCGATGCTCGCTGGGGCCTGATCGAAATCGGGGTTCTTGGAGTTACAATCGCGATCGGCCTTTTTCTGAACTGGAAATTTTGGCTTTTCTTTTTCCCTTTTTACTATCTGGGACATTGCTGTACGTATTTGAACGGCTTCTTCCTTCATTATGGAGGGAACCCTGATAAACCGATCGCCTGGGGGGTAAGCTCGTACGACAAGTGGTACAACCTGATCTGGTTCAATAACGGTTACCATGCCGAGCATCATTATCGGCCGAAGCTTCACTGGACTCGAATGCAGCAGTTTCACCAGCAGATCCTCGAAGAGCAGAAACGGGAAGGGGTGCGAGTTATCCAGCCTCCACATGCTCTTGGATTTCTCGATCCTAATCTTCCTCCCAGAAAATATGCCAAGTCAGGGTCTGTGACACCGTCCGAAGAACAGACTGCCGCGAGATAAGCGATCGGGTTCGAACATCGGACACTCATGGGCTCATGAGTTCCACAGGACCTATGAAGTCTGCCAGGTCAATTCCTCGATTGCGAGCATGCTGATTGTCGATGCAGAAATCCCCTGCAAAACCGTGATATTGTGCGGGACGATGGTGATTCCGGCTGGGGCCAGAGGAATTGTGCTTTTCGCTCACGGCAGCGGCAGCAGTCGGCACAGTCCTCGAAACCAGTTTGTGGCGCGCCACATTCATCAGTCTGGTAATGGAACATTGCTTTTCGACCTGCTAACTCCCGACGAGGAGATTGAGGACCGGGATACGGGAGGCCTGCGCTTCAATATAACTCTGTTGACGAGCAGGTTGGTTGACGCCACTCAGTGGGTAATAGGGCAGCCCGCAGCCGGAAAACTTGGTATCGGCTACTTCGGGTCAAGCACCGGCGGCGCTGCCGCGTTGTCCGCTGCTGCGAGGGTCGGCCAACGGATCAGCGCTGTGGTTTCACGTGGAGGAAGACCCGATCTCGCGCACGAGTCGCTGGCATTCGTCCACTCGCCAACCTTGCTCATTATTGGCCAAAACGACCACGAAGTCGTTCAACTTAACGAGGCAGCATATGCGGAACTTCGTTGTGAGAAAGAGCTGAAATTAGTGCCTGGCGCGACGCACCTCTTTGAAGAACCGGGTACTCTTCAGATTGTTGCGGACTGGGCCGCTCGTTGGTTCTGCCGCCACTTGCATACCAACGCGTAAGATGAAACTCATCTTCAAAAATTGGTTAAGGGCTCGTTTCGTGGCGCGCTTTTGGCGCGCTTTCTAGTCCAAGCTTGAAAGCTTGACGTATATTCTCTCGAACGATAGCGTTCCCATTTCGGCGCTGATTAACGGACGAAGCTCCCCATATTTACCCCCTACAAGGTTCACAAGTGCGATTTACTTTAAAACCTGCTTCTGAGTGCGCTTCGCCAAATTCAATGGGCGCAGCTCACTGTTTGTTGATGTTTTTATTTCTGACCAGCTGGTGCGGGGTTACCTCGTGCTATGCCTCTTCATCTGCTGTCACTCTTGAGCGGCATACAGAAATGCAACCGATGTCGGAGCAAGATCTACGACAACGGCAGGTGCAATTTTTGAATCAGATCCGGAGGGCAGATCCGGACCGTCGCACGATTGAACGTGCTATCTTCAATGAAAAAAATGAGCTCGGAATCATACTCAACCGAAACGCTGAACTGGATAGGATCCCGGCTCTCATGCGAACACTTTTAACTCGGATGGCGAGGACGTTTCCCGGCCGGGACCTGACAATCCTCGCTTATACCCCTTCTAATCCACCGCATAAGATCGGGACGGCCCGGCTTAATGCGAGTACCCGCGACATGACTTATACGCCTGAGCGCTAAAGATGCGCTCAGGCGTCAATCGAAAGCCCACGAATATGCCAGGAACTGTTGATGATTTTATGAACCGCTTCGGCGGAGGCGGAACGATCGACGATAGCGAAGCCCAGCAATATCATGATCGGTTTGTCTCTAATAATCCCGAGGACAGCCATTTCGATAGCCAGACGTATCACCAAAGCGCGACGGAATACCTGGGAAAACTGCCTGATGACCAGTTTCATCAGGCGGCTCGTAATGCGTACGATCAAGCGCCTCCGGACCAGCGAACCGGACTTCTGGGCGGCTTGCTCGCCGGGCTCGCCGGCAGTGCTGGCAGCACTGGAATAGCAGGACTCGCCAGTAAGCTTGGTTTGGGATCAACAAATCCGAGCCAAATGAACGCCGATGACGCTACGCGCCTCATGAACTATGCGCGCCAACAGAATCCCGAGGTATTAAACCAAACCGTCCAGAACCAACCATGGCTTCTAAAAGCAATGGGTAATCCCATCGTAATGGGTGCACTCGCGATGGCTGCAACAAAACTGTTTAATAGGCAGCGCCCGAATACCTGATACCTATAGACCGCTTTGAGTTTTGCTCAGGCAACAACGCGGAGTTGACGGCCAAAGGGGAGATTGCCGGGCGACGGGCTTCGACAAACGGATTTCACGAGCGACAGCCCGGTTGAAATCCATTGCAGCGACCAATGCATGAGAAGGAATTGCCAAAATGTTGGTATCCCGGTTGGCTGTAACTTTTCTTGAGTTCCTGCAAGCATCTCTTGTAACGCCAGCAGTTGCCCGTTCTCGACCAGTTCAATCCGGTTTCCGCCTTCTGTATTGACACGATCCATATCGATACCCCGGTGTTGCTTCTGCTCCTACCGTCGCCTCCTGTATTCAGAGCCGCGATCGCCAATTGACCCTTGAAAACAAAGAAGGCATCAGTTACGACTTGGCCGAACGTCAAGAGCGTATCACCTCTGGGGTAGCGCTGGAATTTGCTCGCCTGTGCGATTCGGGAGAGAACGTTCGCATCCCACGGGCAGCACTCTTCACCTCCAGCATTCGAAGCGGGCTTCCGCATCAGAAATCAGCCACGAGTCCACACCCAGAACTCGATCTTGAGCGACATACCAAAAGCGGCTAGGAAATCATCACGTGCTCTGGAGAGAATCCCCTGGAGTATCTACCGATAAATGACATCATGCTTTAGCGCATGACGTCGAACGGCAGGTACTAAGCATTAGACGGCCGGGCTGGCTTGTTTATGTTTGGCCACGCTTGACAACACAAACAACGCCGGGTTGGGCAAATTGGTATGTTATACATGTGCTGCCAAATTCAATTCTTTGCTACTGTGTAGACGACATCTCCGGTAACGGCATCCATCAGGTAAATATTATAAGAGCCGACCGTGGCTTTTGCCAGCTCGACCGTCTCTGGAGAACTCGCTACGGCAGTAGTGATACGAAGTTGATTACCTATGTGGCTCTCGATGCGCCGTCGCCTAATCTCGGGTTGCGCGACCAGCCGCTAGTGCACAGCTCCGGTAAGCGCCGCATCTCTTGTACTGTAGCCGAGACCGCGCCGACAGCCAAGCACGCGAGACCTGTAATTGGCAGAACGAAAATGATTTTTGAACGAATCGAAAGCTGCCACATACGAGGCTGCAGCCTGATCGCCGCACCTTTCAAATCAAGAGTGGAATGAGAACTCTAGAAAATTGCCGCTTTCTTATCCGATATCCTCTTGGTAATCGAACGCGTTCTGCAGAGAACGCTTTGTCTTGACTCAGGTTCCTCCCGCATCTAACCCAGTTCCAGCACTGTTGCATGAACCTCGCCGTGTCCAGTTCCAACCTCCAATGCCGCCCTACTGCCCTGCTCTCCAAGAAAGCCGTCGCGTGGTGCTCGTAATTTCCGGGGCTGCTTTCAAAGCATTTGATGCCTCTATGGATAAGTCGCAATGAGAAGTTCCCAACCTAATGCGCAGATCAAAAAGCAACCGGGTACGGCTCAAGCCAGAACTCAATCTGGGTCCGTTGCAATGGCACGCCGAATCAGTGGGCGCAATAGGTTTATTGAACGAGATTTCGCTGGTTACCTTTATATTGCGCCAGCTTTTCTGGTAGTCGGCGTTTTTTTCTTTTGCCCACTTGGTTTGTTAATTTGGATGGCTCTGCATGATTGGCCGTTGTTAGGCAAGCCGCAGTTTCAAGGTCTAGCCAATTTTGCTGCTCTGTTTCAGGACACAACCTTTTGGGAAAGCTTCTGGTTCACGGCCAAATACACCATGGTAATTACGCCGGCTATATTTCTGCTGGCATATGGTTTAGCTCTGTTGATCAATTCTCGGGCGCCCGGCACTGGTGTCTTCCGGACTATTTACTTTCTTCCTGTCGTCATTGGCCTGGGCACAGCCAGTTTGTTGTGGGTGTGGCTATTGAATGATCAGGTAGGAATGTTACACCGGATTCTAGTTAGTTGGGGATGGTTGCGCGAACCGGCTCTTGCAAACGGGAACACAGCCTTTCTTGCAGTGATTGCAATGGTGATCTGGAAGACCGTTGGATTTACGATGGTCCTGCTATTAGTCGGAATGCAGGCAATACCTAATGATCTTTATGAAGCGGCACGAATCGATGGTGCGAGTTGGTGGGCTCAACAGTTAAACATTACCTTCCCACTCCTTCGAGCTACGTTTGCTTTGGCATTGATTATGTCTGTTGTAGGCTCTTTTCTTGCCTTTGATCAGTTCTACATCATGACTGGAGGCGGTCCGGATAACTCCACTATCACAGTCGTTTACTGGATTTATCGTGCCTCGTTCACCTATTTTAAATTGGGATATGGCGCGGCGATGTCCCTGGTATTAATGGCTGGACTCACCATCCTTAGTGCATTCCAGCTTTTGATTCTGCGTGAACGGAATGACTAAATGAATATGGTGCAACCTGCAGTTCGGCGTCCTGTCTGGTATGTTGCTTGTTCTCTGATTGCCGTTCTGTTCCTGGCACCCATTCTTTGGTCGATCCTCACCTCTCTTAAACTTCCTGCCGAAGCGAACGCCTCTCCGCCTGAACTGATCCCTAGCCGCCTTTCAGCCGAAAATTATGTCGCGCTGCTCGGGTACGGCGGCGGAATCATGCACTATTTTGGTAACAGTTTGATAGTTGCTAGCCTGACAGTCATTGGAATAGTAATTTTGAGCACGCTTGCGGGCTACGGGTTTTCGCGGTTCAAGTTTCCGCTGAAGGGAAGCCTTTTTCTTACCTTACTTGTAACCTTGATGGTCCCTTTCCAATCTATTTTGACTCCTTTGTTTCTCGTGTTGCGCGTTCTGCATTTGCAGAATTCGCTGCTTGGTCTAGCGCTTGTTAACATCACTTTTCAGCTGCCGTTTTCGATTTTCATGCTGCGAAATTCCTTTGACGGGATTCCGCGCGAGTTAGACGATGCAGCCGCAATAGATGGTTGCAATTCACTTCGGCTTTTGTTGCGAGTTCTGCTGCCTGTCGCAATGCCTGGGTTGGTGAGCGTAGCCCTCTTTGCTTTTTTGGCTTCCTGGAATGAGTTTCTGGCAGCCCTGATTTTTCTCACCGACTCCGATAAGTTCACGTTACCGGTAATGTTGCTAAACGCGCAAAGCGGATATCTGGGAACAATCGATTGGGGGCTGATGCAAGCGGGAATCACCCTTACGATGCTGCCTTGCGCAATCCTCTTTTTGCTGCTGCAGCGCTATTACGTTAGGGGGCTTATCAGCGGTGCGATCAAATAAATAAATCCCTATCAACATCCATAAAACTGCTAAAAACACCTCCTATTATTGACCTATGTTGACCAGAAATCTTACTATCGGCGGCTGCCTATTCATTCTTGTCGCAGCTTCTTTACAGGCGAAAGATACAATTTCGTTCTGGGTCCGAGACTCCGACCAGGCAGTCGTTCAGCCCCTGGTAAAAGCGTACAACGAAACGGGTGAAGCTACGGTCAGGCTAACGGTCATACCTGCGGGCCAGTTCGTAACGAAGTTTGCTACTTCCATTGCTGGCGGATCACCGCCTGACGTTGTGGCAACCGACCTGATCTACGTTCCTGCTTTTGCCTCCGCAGGCCAAATGACTGATATTACCGACCGAGCAAAAGCATTGCCTTTTTTTGATAAGCTTAGTCCCTCTCATATTCGACTTAGCACTTGGGAGAACCGCCTCTATTCAGTCCCATTCAGTGCTGAGGCATCGGTTCTAGTTTACAACAAAGACCTGTTTAGAAAAGCCAAGCTGGATCCGGAAAAGCCACCGACGAACTTTGCTGATTTTGAGAATGCCGCAAAGCAGATCACTGCGTTAGGCGGCGGGATTAAAGGCTTTTACTTCTCCGGATCGTCGCCGGGAGGAATGGTATTCACGAGTGGGCCTCTGGTTTGGGCCTCTGGTGGAGAGCTTTTAAGTCCAGACGGCAAAAGCGCAATGCTGGAGAACCCTGCCGTGGGGGCAATGCTGGAACTGTACCGCCGAGTTTGGGACGCAAAGTTGGTGCCGGAAGGCGCCAAATCCGATAATGGAACGAGTTTCTTTTCAACATTCGCCAGCGGTAAAGTTGGTATGTGTTTTCTCGGCGCCTTCTCGATTGGCATCCTGAAGGAAAAATATCCTAACATCGATTTCGGAGTCGCTCCCTTGTTCGGTCAAACAGGCGGAACAAGCAGTTTCGCAGGCGGCGATTCGATCGGCATTCCCAAGGGAACAAAAAATGTCGAAGCCGCTTGGAAATTCATTAACTGGTGCCTGGGCGACAAAGTGCAAATCGAGCAATTCGCGATGCATGGGAGTTTGCCGGTTCGCACAGATATTGGAATAGAAGAACTAAAGAAGGTTGATCCACGTTATCTTGTGTGTGCTCGAATGATGGCGGAAGGCCGCACTCCCTTCACCGTGAAATATAACGAGCTATTTAATGACCAGAACGGACCTTGGCTTGCCATGTTTCAAGAAGCTGTGTTTGGCAAAGGAGTAGACGCTGCGGTGAAAAATGGTCAAACCAGATTCACTGCTATCCTAAACAGCAGATAGGCTACTATCACCAAGGGCCTTCTAACACCTGTAGTGAGATGAAAACCGAATGCGATCAGTTTAGTTTCCCGTATGGCGTAGACTGATGACATGCCCAAGATTACGAAGTCACCTGTTAGCACGAAGCAGTCAGCCAGCGACCGCCCGACTTGCGCCGTAGACTCGCTAGATCCTTAACCAACCAGCCACTCCAGATACGATCTTCCGCTTTCTGGTTTTGGCAGGCAGCAGGACGGTTAGAACAATATTAATCAACATCTCTGCGTAAGTAATTGCGAAGCCAAACAGCCAAACCCTTTTAAGATGTGATGCTTCCAACCGTTTGTCCCGGATCTTTAAGCAATTGACCGGCCGCGCACTGAGCGCCTTTATTCGTATGTAATCTGCTGCTGAATGATCTCGTCGACTAGATTCTTTCTACCTTTCTTGGCGGCGCACAAGATTGCCTCAGGATTACTTCGGACGGGACCGTCACAGTGCGCACATCTGCGCGCGGGTTCTTCCCAAGTCGTTCCAGCACCAAAGCTGCCGCGTGTTTGCCAATTAAGGCCATATCGCGCCAGATCATGGTCACCGGCGGTTCAATCAACGAGGCCGCAAGGTTCTCGTCGGCGCCACGTTCAACGTCCAGGTCGCGACGATCTATCGCCTTGCGCAGGTGCAGTAAAGCTTGTTCTGTCTATTT
>JAFAXJ010000567.1 GCA_019241095.1 Verrucomicrobiota bacterium
AAACACACACGAACCAGCCCCGGAAATTTGTTTCCAATTATGTTCCACCATAATACCCAACCGATATCTTCCGCCCACTCTCCCCATAGCTTCAGAGTGGGTCCAATCGGGTCGAGAAATTTCTCGGCGATCGACGATACGGTTATAATACTTAGAATGAGGGTCGTCGATTGCTTCAGTGCTCAGGCCAACCTGCTGATACGGGAAACGGAGGAATTTAAGCCGTGTCGGATCAGCGGCACCGAATGCTGCAAAGAGACGGAAAACACCTGCTGGTGAACTGTAATCCCCTTCACGTTTGATTGGCTCGCCGTGAGTGCCTCCCCTGCCATGCAGCCCAACTCCCCATCTCAATCCGCGCGCGCCAAGCACTGCCGGGAAGACTTGACCTACCTGCGTCCATCTGCCGCCTTTTCCTCGCTCGTACAGATGTATGACTGCTGAGGCAGCAGGCCATGATTGATTGACTACAACGATCAGCTGCTGTGAAGCTTTCAATTCCGGCAATTGTCTCCGAAGTTCCGACCTTCCAGATCGCGGAAGAGACACTGTTAAGACAACGACAGCCCAAAAAATAAAGCAGAAAGAGCAACCGTTACGTCGCCAAGACAAAGTTAAAAAAAGCAGCGGGTTCTGAGTGATTTGTCTCTCTAAGGTCCATCACAAGGTCCGAACGAAACAAAAAGTCCGTTTTGTTCCGTTCTTCTTGCGGAAAGTAAAGCTGGGTCGATAAAACAGGGCCATAAGCACGCTGCACTTGAACATGAAAATGGCGGGTTCGTCCAGGGTACAAGCCTGGTACCACAGTTTCCAAATTATAATAACCGTCAGCGGCGGTGAACTGGTGGCCCCGGCAGCGGAAGCCTTTCAGATCATATTCCCCGTTGCCGTCGGAATGCCAGAAATCCATCAGCGCACCTGCAACCGGCTTCCCCATCTGGTCCACCACATGGCCTGAGAGCTGGATCGGTTGGCCTGACACTTGTGGCTCACGAAAATTCTTCTTTAAAGGAGAATGCGGCCGAAAAAACGGTCCAGCGGTTTCCTCCGGAGTAAGTGCTAGACTTTCGCCGGGTGTCGGCGCGAGCGCGGGTCGTGCCGGTTCGGCGCTTAGCTCACGAAAAGGCAGTTGAAGGACGGCAATCGGTGCAGCCTTGACGACAAAAGATTGCAAAAACTTCCTTCGAGAAAAAGATTCTGGCACATTGGAATTTGATCTAACCGGTGAGATCTGCAACTATTTTGGGGCCATTTCATCGAAGGCTCCTGAAGCGGCCGCCGCATGTTTTGGTTAGAAAGCCCCAGTAATGAATTGCTGTCTTTAGAGAGCTGAAATTCGACGCCCTTTAAAGGCTTAAAATCAAATGGCCCGGGCTCAACCTTTCGCCGTTTCAACCTTATCGTCCCTCATCTCCTTCCTCCTGAATATCTTTGGCGGAAGAAAAATCTGTGTTGGCGAAAGAAGCAGGCGAACAACCCACTTGAATTAACCCGTAAGTGAGCAGCGACTTGCTATCATTCCAAATCCCTGGTTTATCGGTGTGCAAAACCACAGAGATAACCTCACGTCCATCGCGCAAAGCAGAGCTAACCAAAACCTGTTGAGCTGCTCGTGTAAAGCCAGTTTTCAACCCGTTGCATCCGAGATAGTGACGCAGAAGTCTGTTATGATTTCTTAGCGGATAAACGACCCCGTTCGGCGCTGTCCAGGTGTAGTATACTGTCGAGACCAACTGGCGGAAGAATGGTTGAGACATTGCAGCTCGCGCAATTAAGGCCAGGTCGTACGCCGTTGTGTAGTGGTCGGGATCGTGGAGACCGTGCGGATTTACAAAATGACTGTCAGTTGCGCCTAATTCCGAAGCTCGCATATTCATCTTCTCCGCAAATGCCTCCACAGATCCGGCATTATCTCTTGCCAACGCCATGGCGACATCGTTCGCGCTCTTCAACATCAGACCAAAAAGGAGTTGGCGTCTGGTATATTGCTCGCCAGGTTGCAGATTGAGACTACTCGGTTCTACTTTGGTATCCGCGACATCCACCGTTACAACCTTATCGAGATCGCCTGCTTCGATCACCAATAAGGCCGTTAAAATCTTTGTCGAACTGGCCGGGTACTGGTGCTGATGCTCATTCTTCACATAAAGGAAATTCCCGGTTGCACTATCCAGAACAGCCGCACTGTCGGCGATTACTAGAGGTCCAGTCGCGGGGAAACCAGGTGCCGGCGAGGCAATCTCTTTTGGGGGCCGAACAAGCACCGGATGTTTTCGCCTGATTGAAACAGCCTGACCGGCTGTCAAAAACGTTAGGCTTAAAACCAGCGCTAGCCACAAACTTTCCCGTCTACCATCATCCATTCGATCGGCACTCTGTTCTCTATTATAGCTTCGTAAGCATCTTTGCCAGAACCATCGTGAGGAACGGCAATTGCGTCCGCCAGAAAATCAGGTTTTATTTGCCCAAGCTGATTTCCGGATTTCAACGCTCGCGCGGGACACACAGTGGTCATCTCGAGCAAGTCCCTTGGAGTTAGGCACGAGTAGGCCCGGCGAGCAACGCGCATTTCGGAAAAAAGGTTAAGCGAGTCATTGCTTGCCAAGCTGTCGGTTCCCAGGCAGATGTTCAGACCAAGGTCGCGAAGAGCTTCCAAGGGAAATCTCCGATGATGAAGAAAGCGGTGACTTTTGGGGCAATGAACAATAGTGAGGCTACGCCATGGCTCACGATTTAGTAACTCCAGATCGAGCGGATCAACCTCGTTGAAGTGAGCAATGATACAGTCAGGAGCGATTAATCGATTTTGAGCAAGATATCGAAACGGTGACCCTTTGCCACAATCTGTCATCGGTCGCCCCAGACCTGCGAGCAGTTCGAATAGCGCGCCCTTGCCGAATGCGAACATTTCATATTCCTCCTGCGACTCCGCCAGATGAGTCGTAATCGGCATGCTGAATTGCGTGGCGCACAGCTGGGCCAATCCGTAGATTTCTGCCGATGCAGTATAAGGAGAGTGCGGACTCAGACCAAAACCGCCAAGCGCTCTATTGTTTTGAGTCAGGAACAACCAGGAACCGAACGCGTAGTCATCTCGCCATGGTTTTGGGCGAATATCAATCAATTCAAGAAATGACCAGAGCCGAATCGGTACAGCCGAGATTCGACTGAAGATTTGCGGGCTAGCAACGATATCGAGCACGCCAGTCACGCCATTGCTCCGTAACTCCTGGATACCCATGGAGAAGGACTGAAGATAATCCTCATCACTGATATTTCTTTTTAAGGCGTTAATCCTGCCCACCCAATGCGAGAAGCTACGGGAAGGCAGAATCGCTCCGCGCATCAGGGTGTAATCCAAATGGCAATGCGCATTGATCAAACCTGGAAGGACGATGACATCACCAAGATCAACCATTTTCGATGCATGGTCCCGAACCAAATCTTTCAGCGGCCCAACCTGGCAAAACCGGTTTTTTTCAACCGCGAATGCACCGTTATCGATCGTTTCGCCGTCCATTGTCACTAACGTGCGGCATCGGTAAACGATCATTTCGAAGAATTCTTGACGGCTGCCCTCGCGGCAGCGACCAACAGGTTACAAGCCTCAGCACAAAGAAATGGGATGGTAAAATCCTCTCGTCCCAGTTGATCGTAAGAAACATCAAATTTTTCAGGAGGTAAGCAGGAGATCGGACGATAAGCATCTATTTTCCAAAGAATCGTCCGCAAACATCCAGTATCCGAGCGGCATGTCATGCAGACTACCTGATCTGCTTGTTCCGGCGTGATTCTCCGTGTAATTCGATACATCCCGGTCTGGCGATTTAGCGTTTGACGGAGATGGGTAGGCACAAGCTCGCCCCGACGATAAGCGATCCAGCCTGCAACTGCGCCAGGATAAAAATAGTCCAGAGCTTCCCTGACCTCCTCTATCGTTTGAAGCATCAACACCCAGTCTTGCGATAGATTGGGTGCTCCTTTTAACGGCCTGTATTTTCCATTTCGATCGTACTTAGCAATTTGGCGCGCGCTGATTGCGTCTTTAAAGATGGTCGGATTTGGATCATTAGCCTGCCGCGGTCGAATCTCAAACCGGTCTGACGATAGTCTCTCAACCAATAGTTCTCCTACTCTGATTGGACCTTGCGTCAGGAGGTGTTCCAATTCTTTGCTGATCATGTCACGAGCGCCGATCGATGTTGTTCATCGAACCGCTCCACTGTATCCAAGATCACATCGACCATCAATTTCTCGGTGCCGATCGAACCGTCGTAAAAAAGTTTGCGCCCAGAAAGTTCGTACGGATTGCGACGAAATACTTGGTTTTGGCTCGCGGCGCCTGTCGGGTCGGATTCAATCCCAAGCAAAACCGGAATATCCTGATAGCTATGCAGCCCGTCCGCGATGAAAAAAGGCACCACTATGACATTAGGCTGCGATGTGTTTTCCATCCATTTAGCAATCAATGGCGCCTCTTCCATGTAAGCCTCAGAGACTTCTGCATAAAGCTTTTTGGCCCGAATGCTCTCGGCCTGAAATCTGGCCGCTTCTGCTGAACGTTCGTTCAGATTAGTTCCATGGGCTACGATAAGGAGACTAGAACGGCCAGGATCCACTGACGGCGCCACTTCCCGCGCGCGGTGCAAAAGCAAATCGGTCATGCGATAATCTTTGCCGACCGGTTCGCAATATTTGATTAACTTGGAGCCTCGTCGGGTTAAGTGGCCAGTCAACTCAAGCTCTCTTGGAATGATCGTTTCGGTGAAATAACCTTCACTGATGAAATTTGGGACAACATAAACGTCCTGACATTCAACCATTCGCAACACCTCCCGCAGTCCCGGTTCCTCTTTCCAAAAGGCGCAGTGCACCTCAGCAAACAGCCGCCGCCGTTTGATTTCATCCGCGTGCTGAAATGTGGGCGCGCTGGAATCCGGATTGAGGGTAGAACCATGTCCTACCAGGACCAAACCGCTGCTGGGCCTCTCACTCATTTCAGAATTTCCGCTTTCGTACACCGATCCTCAACTGAATTTCAAACCAGGCCA
>JAFAXJ010000022.1 GCA_019241095.1 Verrucomicrobiota bacterium
CTGTCCCCGCGCCGAGACACATCCAGATCGCATCCCCCCAGTAGGCAATAGGCAAGTGGTGCAAGTTGAGCGGGATGACAATGAAACCAACTGCGGTCCACACTAAGAAAACGAGAAAAAGCCATTTCAGGGCTGATTTTTCCGGCAAAACGATACCAAAGCCCATCATTCCTCCTCGAATCATTTCCGTGAAATAAGCTGGGAATTCAAAATGGAGGCCGCCGCAATTTCACCGCTAATAATGACCAACGGAATTCCTCCACCCGGATGCGTCGTGCCGCCGACAAACCACATATTGGGCATTTTTGGGTTTTGCATCGGCGGTCGCCTGAAGGCCGTAAATAGTCCGTGCGAAGCAAAGCCATAAAGGCTTCCGCCGAACGCGTTCAATCGATTAGAAAAGTCCAAAGGAGTAAGGAAATGCCGTTCTAGGACGCTATCTGCAAGGCCCTTCAGACCAAACTTCTCTAATCGTCTGATGATAAGAGGGTAGTAGTGCTCTGGTATCCGTCCCCAACGTAACCCTCCGCGGTTACGAAACGCGGGTACATTAACGAGGACAAACCAGCTCTCAAATCCAACTGGCGCGCGTCCCGGTTCTGTCTTGGAATCAATCGCGACGTAGATGGTTGGCTCGCCAGGCGGCACTTTTTGTCTGAAAATCTGATCAAATTCGGCAGTGTAGTTATCGGAAAAAAAAACATTATGATGGCTGAGTTCCTTGAATGTTTCCCGGACCGCCAGCATCATCACAAAACCCGAAGTGGATAACATCCGGTTTTGGCCGGCATATCCTCGTCGTGCACAAAGAGGGACGATCTCGGAGTCCGCGGTAATAACATCTTCATTGCAGACGATCAGGTCAAATTCCGTGATCGTGTGACATCTAGTGCCTACCACGTATCGATCGCGGCGTCGGTTTATGGACGACACCTCGGCTTGCATGATGAATCTAACGCCATTCTCGCGACAAATTTTTTCGAGCTCCTCCGCTATTCGATAAAGGCCTCCTCGTATGTACCAACTTCCAAATTTCGCTTGGGTATACGGAATCACACTGAAGGCTGCCGGTGTGAGGAAAGGTGAGGAGCCATTATAGGTCGCAAACCGGCAAAATAACTGTAAAAGATGAGGGTCCCGGAAAAAGTGTTTAGCTAGCTGATAGAGCGATCGACGATCAACGATTTTAGGTAAATGAATGAGCCTTCCAAATGAGAGTTTTTTCCACCAGGCTCCGGGTTGCCTGTGCAGAAACGTGGACTCTGAGATATCAAATATACCGCCTGCGTGGCGCAAAAAACGTGCAACTTCAGGCCGTTTCCAAAATCCGGCATTTTCATCGATGACGGTTCCATCTGTCCAAAAATAACGGCAGGAGGTTTCGAGGCGAACGAGGTCCAAGCCGAACGGCCGATCCAATCTTTGCCAAAGATCCCGTAGGATCTGCGGCATGGTGATTAATGACGGACCAGTATCCCAGCTGAATCCGTTCGACTCCAAAATGTTGAGTTTTCCTCCGACCCGCTCGCCTTTTTCAAAAACAGTGACGCTTAAGCCAGCTTTGGAAAGCAATGAGGCAGCCGTGAGACCGCCTATTCCGCCCCCGATCACTGCTACTTTCCGTTCACGAGTATTAGCCACGTTTCAATACGTTTGCGGGTGTGCGTCGAGCAGAACAATCGCAGATATCATAAGTTCAGGGCGTGCTGCTCCCTCTGCGAGCATATTTCCGTTTGACTTCTGAATGCTGACCGGCTCGAACGTATAACTTCATGATGTCTACCAAGAGACTGCCACGGCTTATCTTTGCTTCGAGCGATGCTTCTGCGGACATGTTTTATGCAACAAAAATTTTCATTCCTGACCCCTTTTTATTTCTGGAGCAGAACGGAAAAAAGACGCTCATCCTGAGCAATCTGGAGGTGGATCGGGGTCGTAAGGAGGCGAAGGTGGATGAAGTAGTAGCCTATTCGGATATAGAAGAACCTTTGGAAACAAAGTTGAAATTCAAGCCTACATTAGAGCAGACAATCGGCAGTTTCCTCCGACAGCGCAGGGTCAAACAGGCGCTGGTACCCTATGACTTTCCGGCTGGTCTAGCGGCTGCGTTGCAAAGCTCAGGGCTAAGACTCCATCCCGTAGAAGGGCTTTTCTGGAGTGAGCGGGAATTTAAAAAACCGGAAGAAATTAGAGCACTTCAAGCTGCTATTCGGATTACTGAGGCTGGGCTTGCCCGCGGTATGGAAATACTTCGAGCCAGCGAAATCACAACGGGCAAGCGTCTTGTCTGGAGTAACCAGACGCTGACGTCGGAACTACTGCGTTTCGAAATCGAAACCGCGATCCGCCGGCAGGGCGGTATGCCGGCGAATACCATTGTTGCCGGGGGCGACCAGGCTTGTGATCCCCATCACCGAGGGACTGGTCCTCTTCGTGCCAGTTCGTTGATCATCCTGGACGTGTTCCCCAAAGACGTAAGGTCAGGTTATTATGGGGACCTTACCAGAACTGTTATACGCGGACAGGCAAGCGAAGCCCAACGCAGGCTATGGGCTACCGTCTTAGAAGGACAGAAGCTTGCCTTAGCGGGCATCAAGCCAGAACATTCCGGCGAGAAGCTCCAAAACGAGGTTAACGACTTCTTTGAAGCTGAGGGCTATAAGAAGGAAATCCGCGATGGCCGATGGGTAGGGTTTTTTCACGGTTTGGGGCACGGGCTGGGCTTGGATATACACGAACTGCCTCGAATTGCTCGCACTAGCTTCAAACCAGGTCAGATACTTACGGTCGAACCGGGATTGTATTTTCCGGGAATCGGCGGCGTCCGGATCGAAGACGACGGTGTTGTTACCCAATCTGGATTCAAGGTGCTTTCCAGGTTCCCGAAAATACTGGAGATTTAGGGCAGGGTCGCTTTCTTTGAGGCGAGCGCTTGTTGTCCGGGGCCCAGCAGCGGCTCATGAGAAACTGAATTCGTGAACGACACGAGGGCAAGGCTCTGTCGGGCTAGACTGCCAGCAAGCATCAAAGGTCTTTCAAAGGCGGATTTGTTAACTGCATCACTGCATCTCTGCTCACGTAATTTAATTTATCTCAAAGTTGTCACGGGATTTTCATTAGAGCGCTCCGAAAAACCCTTGCTGTTTACCCGCAGTTTAGGACGGCAGGAGCGTTGCTCGCCAGTTGGCGAGCGCCAAAGACGCGTTCTGAAAAAGCTGGCTAAACTAGGAGCCGCCCTTCATCCAGATCGTCAAAGCGCAGAACAGGACTACGCCTCCATAGATAACCCCCACAACCATCGCAATGCGAAACCGCTGACCTGATTTGGTTAACCAGCTTATTTGGTCTCGTAAGAGGTAAGGCATACCAACCCAAAAAAGTCCCAAAGTGAGGTAGACGTAAGCTAAAATAACCACCAACAGCCGGCTTATCTCAGGCCGCAGAAAAGCCGCGGACAATACCGGTTCCGCTGCTAATAATGCAAAAATGCCAAGCGCACGGACTGCAAGAAAATCGTTTGCGAAATAAAGCGTCAGGAAAAAAATGGCAGGGATCGCCAGTTGTAACAACCCCCGGTATTGGGAAAACTCGCCAAGGTCCATATTCGACACAAGCCAGAAAGTCCAGAGAGCATCGATAGCAAGTAAGACAGCGCCAAAAATTCTTGAGCGCGGCAGTCGGCGCAACCAATCCTTTGTCTGCTGGGTTCGGACAAGCGCCCAGATATGAATTGCAAGGAGAACAAGACCGATAACGACACCGACGGTCTGCAGGTTGAAATCGTAAACGCGGGGAGGGTAATCCATCAATTCTGAGCTTCGCCGTATAGAGTAAAACCGGTAGACCGCTGGATTCGTACCGAGAAAAGCTTGCCAATCAGGTGCTTGCCGCCTTCAAACACGACGATTTTGTTTCCGCGAGTACGACCCATCAGGCGGCAAGCATTCGTCTTGCTTGGACCCTCGCACAGTATTTCTGCTTCTTGTCCTACAAAAGGCTCCGCGCGCCGTTTCGACCAGTCATTCACCAATTGAAGAAGATCGTGATTTCGTTCTTCCTTCAGTGATTCAGAAACCTGGTCTTCCATGTCTGCGGCTGGCGTGTTCCTTCGTTTCGAATATTTGAAAACAAAAGCGTTGTCGAAACCGACCTGGTCAATTACTCGGCGAGTCATCTGGTAGTCCCCTTCGCTTTCTCCTGGAAATCCGACGATGATGTCAGTAGTGATCGCCATAGCAGGAGTTCTGCTTCGAATCTGATCTACCAGCGCCAAGTACTTTTCGCTCGTGTAGGTGCGCCGCATCGCCTTCAAAATCCGATCCGAGCCAGATTGTAGGGGTAAGTGAATATGTTCTACCAGTTTTGGCAGTCTACCAAACGCCTCAATCAGATCTTTCCTGAACCCAATCGGGTGCGGAGACGTAAATCGGATCCGTTCCAGCCCGTTCACCTGATGAACAGCTTCTAAGAGTTGAACAAAGGGACTGACGCCCAGAAGTTTCGGAAATTCGTGGCGTCCATAAAGGTTGACAATCTGGCCAAGCAGGGTCACCTCACGGATGCCGCGGTCGACGAGCATCTTGATCTCGTCCACGATTTCGGAGATAGGCCGGCTGCGTTCAGAACCTCTCGTATAAGGCACAATACAGAAGGTGCAGCGCATATCGCAGCCCTGCATGATGGAAACAAAGGCGCTGACCTGCTCTTCATGATTCAGGTGATCACGGATCGTGTTTTGTGAGTCTGTTTCTTCTTCAACGTCAACGATTGAGAAGCGCACGTCATCGATCCGCGCCTTGTGGGCTTTGCCCACATACTCGGCAACCTTATGAAATTTTTGAGTGCCAACGACGAGGTTCAGTTGCGGCATCTCCCGCAGTAGCTCCGCTCCTCGACTTTGGGCCATGCAGCCGAGAAATCCGAATACAACAGGCTTGCTTCCAGCTTTGGCTCTCAGCATTCCCATTTTTCCGAGCGCTTTCTGTTCGGCCAAGTCCCTAACACTGCAAGTATTCAACAAAACAATATCGGCTTCGTCTTCGATCCGAGTGATTGAATGACCACTGGCAATGAGCATCTGCGCGACCTGTTCTGAGTCGCGCTCATTCATCTGACAGCCATAGGTTTTTATGAAGACGGTAGCCATTCTGCTTCGAAGCGGGCCGACACTTTAGACGGATTTCAATCGATTGACAACTGACCTATGCTTCGCTTCGCAATGCTTCGTCTCTCTTGCGTTTGCGCTCCATGAAGCCGGCCACAAGAATGCAAACCTCGTAAAGGAGATACATTGGCGCACCCATCAGAGTCATGGAAACAGCGTCAGGAGTCGGCGCCAAAAATGCTGCCGCCACGAATACAAGAACAAACGCGTAGGCTCTAGTACGCCGAAGCATAGCGACTGAAAGGATACCCAGTCGCACGAGAATGAGAACAATCACGGGCAGTTCGAAAGCAATGCCGAACCCAACGCAGAGTTGCGTCACGAATGAAAAGTAATCGCGAACTGTCCAGGTGGGCGTCCAATCAAGATTCTGGGCGTCCCGAAAAAAGAAGCGCAATGTGGAAGGCAATACAAACACGTACCCTAGAATCACACCAAGAAGAAAAAGGCCAAAGCCAATGCCAACCCCAGGCAGCATCGCTTTTTTCTCCTGAGGAGTCAGGGCTGGTAAGATGAACTCCCCGGCAAAATAGATCAGGAAAGGAAACGCAATTACAACCCCGGCATAAAAAGCGAGTTGGAAGGAGATCGTCATTGAATCAGCCACGCCCAGGGACACCAGACGTTTCAAAAGGTTTGGATCTACCCGGTTCAGCGGTCCCTGAAGAATGTGGACCAGCTGCGCGCGAAACAAGAAGGCCAGAAACATCGCAAGGGCTAACGAAATGCCCATCTTGACAATCACCCATCGCAGATCCTCTAAATGATCGAGAAAAGGTTTGACGGTTTCGGGCTCGCTCTCGCGAAACTTAAAAATACTCGATAACCTCATAGCAGGAGCGACTTCGCAGTGAGTCGGGCGAAGCAGGCAAGGGTATTTGCGTCTTGAATCACAGAATCAGCAATCATTGCGCTAAGCTCAGCGGTCGAAAAAGTTTTACTTTCAAGTATCGACTCATTTGTTTCGGGACGATGACCGCCACCGGTCGGCACCACGGGTTTTGCGAGAAAAAGGTAAGGTGTTTCGTCCGAAAATCCTTGAGACGAATAATAGTGGCCCAGGTAAATCAGAGTTCCCGCATCGGCAAGCTTATAGCCGGTCTCTTCCTCGAGTTCCCGAACCGCCGTCTCTCGCAGCAAAGCATGATCGGGCTCAAAGGATTGATCGACTTGCCCCGCAGGGAATTCCCACAAACATTTCCGAACCGGAATTCTGCATTGATGGATCAGAACGAATCTTCCCGCCTCAGTCATGGGAGCAATCACGACTGCCTTCTTTCTACGAACTACCGTCCACTCACGGCGCCGTGTTTCGCCAGGCAGAACGACTGTTTCTTTGAGAACTTCCAAATGGGGGTTTTTGAACAAAGTACACGATTCCAGAATTTGCCAGCCTTCAGGGTTCATTCTGCAGAATTGCGTTCCACGCTTCTAACTCTGCTGCAACATTTTTCGGTGATGGTGCTCCAATCGCTGTTCTGCTTTCTATTGCCCGCTCAAGTCGGAGCATATCAAAAACTTCAGGACCGAATTCCGGAGCGAAGTGTCGAAGTTCTTCCAAGGTCATCTGAGAAAAGCCGCGACTTTGCTGTTGTGACAAGGCGAACAATTTTCCAATTATCTCGTGGGCTCGCCTGAAAGGCACATTCTTTCGTACCAGATAATCGGCTAAATCAGTTGCCAGCAAGCCTGGGTCCTGGGCAGCCTCTCGCATTTGTCTGGCGTCGACTGCGATCTCCGGAATCATCCCCCTATAGACCTCGAGTACAGCTTTGACCTGATCGATAGAGTCAAACAAAACCTCCTTATCCTCCTGGAGATCGCGGTTGTAGGTCATCGGCAACCCCTTAAGAATGGTAAGCATCGTCACTAGATTGCCAATCAGGCGGCCAGTTTTACCTCGCGTGAGTTCACAAATATCCGGGTTCTTTTTTTGCGGCATCAAGCTCGATCCTGTCGTGTAAGCGTCACTGATTTGAATGAAGTGAAACTCAGCAGACGCAAACAAAATGAGATCTTCGCTTAAACGGGAGAGGTGCACACCGGTAAGGGCTATAGCAAAGAGAATCTCGGCGACAAAGTCTCGATCGCTTACCGCATCCATGCTGTTATGAGTGATACCGGGAAATCCAAGGAGGTCAGCGACATATTGGCGATCAAGTTCGATAGTCGATCCGGCAATCGCGCCCGAACCCAAAGGCATTTGATTCAGGCGCTTTTTCGCATCAGCAAAGCGCTGCATATCCCTTTCAAACATCTCTACATACGCCAGGATGTGATGCGCTAGAAGAACCGGCTGAGCACGTTGAAGATGTGTGTAACCCGGAACGATCACTTCTCGATTGCGTCCAGCAAAATCAACAAGCGCCTTTTGTAATCCTCGAATACGTCCCCGAACTTCGTCAGTCTCATGGCGCAAATAAAGGCGGAGATCTAAAGCAACTTGATCGTTCCGGCTTCTGGCAGTGTGCAGTTTAGCACCCGTTGGCCCGACTTTGGCCGTCAGCGCCGACTCAACGTTCATATGGATATCTTCCAGCTCGGGGCGGAACGTGAAAGTACCATCGTCAATCTCTTTTTTAATGCTCTCGAGACCACCCCTGATGAGTTCCAGCTCTTCGCCGGAAAGCAGCCCGGCCCTTTTTAATGCGGCTGCGTGCGCAATCGATCCTTGGATATCAAAAGGGTAAAGCCGCCAGTCAAACGAGATGGACTGGCTGAATTGCTGAACCGTTTCGGCAGTATTTTGCTGAAATCGTCCTTTCCACATGGATAAAGCAGCTTCATATAGCCCACTCCAATTGAACTAACAAGACTAGGAAGGACACTGCTACAGGGCAGGTAGGGCCGTTTCTATAGAGTGACCAGATCTTAAAACGGGAAGCTCGGACACAAGTTTCGCCCTGAACATTTCAGCCGGGGGTGCTTCGAGAAAAGGTTTTGTCACGTCACGTCTTCTCATCCGATATTGCGGCATTGCCCAGTGCCCCTCAGCTACCAGGCATCAGTACCTCGCCTAGACCTAATTCTGCTGGCCAAATGGGGCAACAGATCAGAAATAATCCAGTTTACGCAAATCAGAAACCGCCATCTGGTCCGACTCTAGTTCAATCAAAAACAACTGTCTTATTCTTATACACGAGCACTCTATGCTCGAGATGCCACCGTACAGCTTGCGCGAAAACAGTCTGCTCCAGGTCACGTCCCTTGCGAATTAAGTCTTCCACGGTGTGCCGGTGACTGATCCTCACGACGTCCTGGGCGATAATGGGGCCCTCATCAAGAGCAGCGGTTACATAGTGCGCCGTAGCACCGATAATTTTCACCCCTCGTGCAAAAGCCTGGTGATAGGGTCTCCCCCCCGCAAAGGCCGGCAGAAAGCTGTGATGAATATTGATTATGGGGACCCCGGCGTCTGCGACGAACCGCGCACTTAGCACCTGCATGTACCGCGCCAGAATGATCAGATCGATCTTCTGACTTTTCAAAATCGATATTTGTGCCTCTTCCGCCTCGGCCTTGCAATCCGGCTTTACTTCAAAGTGGTGAAATGGCAAATGCATTGATTCGCAGAATTGGCGAAGATCCGGGTGGTTCGAAAGAACGCATATCAGCTCACCTGACATTTCACCCCGCCGAAATCGGAAAGTGAGATCCTGGAGACAGTGCGGAATTCGGGAAACCAGCATTCCGACCCTGAGCTGCTCGGGAGAAATTGTTGTCCGGCAATCCATGCCAAGCTCATGTCGAGCCATCGTTTCAAAAGATGTCGCGATCCCGCGGACATCCATAGCTTCGCCCGGTTGTGACCATTCAACTCTTTGAAAGAAGACGTTCTCCTCCGGATCCCGATGTTGGTCGGCATGAAGAATATTTCCACCATGCGCAAAAATCCATCCCGAAACCTTTGCGACAAGCCCCGGCCGGTCAACGCCATGAAGAAGTGCAATTATCGAAAAAACTTTCATTTGGCTGAGCGATTCATTTGCGTAGAATCATGGGATTCGCTTGTTCCCCAGGAGGATTTGTTGCAAACGTTTTTCCCGGCCGCGCTTCACCATGCGCGACAGATAGTGGCGCGTCATGCGCACCCCGCTCATAGCCTTGATCTGGAGAGTTTCAGCCAATCCGCGTCATCAACGTCTTCAAATGCATTCGAGAATGCTGGGCAAAGATTGTTTAGAAGGGTGTCTGCGTCTGGAGCTGAAGCGACAAAGTCAGCGACTCCGTCGGGTGTCGCTACGTCAGCGACAATGCCCGTTACGTCGGCCTGCAGAATAGTTTCCTGCATTTCGCGCACGGCTTGCGTAACCCGTTTATTGCTTCGGCCATTGATTACTAACGAGGCACCGGAACGGGCTAGTCCTTCGGCGATGGTCCGGCCAATGCCAGCTGTCGAACCGGTGACAACTGCTCTCCAATCTTTACGGTCGATGATCATCTGAAACGTCCTGCTTTTCAATTTCCTTACTGGTCGAGATTCATTTGAGGGCCAAACCCTGCGTGGACCAGTTTCGCTCCCTCGTCCACGCGATTCTCATCAATAATCACGGAAATTTTGATTTCAGACGTGCTGATCATCTGAATGTTAATGCCTGCAAGGGCCAGAATCTCGAACATCTTGGCTGCAACTCCGGAATGAGACCTCATCCCAATTCCCACCACGCTCAGTTTTGCGATCCCGCCTTTTGCTGTGAAGCCTTTGGCCTCAATTTCCTGAACCACGGGATCTAAATACTTCTCGATCTTGGGAAGCTCGTCAGCGTGCGTGGTGAACGAGATATCCGTAGTGCCGGCTTCCGACACGTTCTGCACAATCGTATCTACGTTCACATTGATGGCCGCGATCTGATTAAAAATGCGGGAGGCTGTTCCTGGTTTATCCGGAACCTGTGTGATGGTTACTTTGGCCTGGTTTCGATCGACACTGACGCCGCGAATCACGACCTTTTCCATACTATCCGTTGCTTCTTTCACCAAAGTCCCTCGTTCTTCATTGAAAGTGCTCCGTACTTCGAAGACAACTCCAAATTTTTTTGCGAACTCAACCGATCGCGCCTGCATCACCTTTGATCCGAGACTCGCCATTTCCAGCATCTCGTCATAAGAGATTTCGGCAATTTTGCGTGCATTTTTTACAATTCTTGGATCACAGGTGTAGACACCATCCACATCGGTAAAGATCTGGCAGAGATCTGCCTGGATCGCCGCAGCTAACGCAATCGCAGTCAGATCCGAGCCGCCCCTTCCTAGAGTTGTCACCTGTCCCTCAGACGTCTTGCCCTGAAAACCCGCAACAATCACTATATTACCTGCCGCCAACAAGGAATGGATTGGTTTTGGCAACAGTTGAGCAATCTTTGCTCTGGTGTGAACGCTATCTGTTAAGATTCCAGCTTGAGCGCCGGTAAGCGAAACCGCATGCCCGCCTAGATCATGAATTGCCATCGCCGTAAGCGCGATGGTGACCTGTTCACCCGTAGCCAACAGCATGTCGAGTTCGCGTTCAACAGGACTGGTTGCGACCTGTCTGGCCAGTTTGATCAAGTTGTCGGTCACCCCAGACATTGCGCTAACAACGGCGACAATGTCGTTTCCAGATCTCTGGGTTTCCAAGATTCGCCGGGCCACATTGCGAATTCGATCCGGATTTCCGACCGATGTTCCGCCATATTTTTGCACGATCAAACTCATGGTGGCCGGGACAGAAACGATAAAACTGCATCCTTGGTAGCAACGACCTGAGCAGGTCGTAAGTTGTCAGTCATAATCGCAGCGACGTCTTTGAGGCCATGTCCCGTCAGTGTACAAACAATAGTAGCGCCATCCGGTATCTGGGGTAGGGGACATGAATCGCACACGGGTCCCCGCCGGCATTTGAACAGGCCTGCTACACTGGCGGCACTTGCAGGTTCAACAAAAATGCCTTCATGTGTCGCCAACCAGCTTTGAGCAGCAAAAATTTCTTCGTCCGAAACGATGTCCACGGTACCATTTGATTGCCGAAGCGCATTTTTGGCCAGTTTCCAACTTGCAGGATTGCCGATGCGAATTGCGGAGGCTCGCGTCTCAGGAAATGCGATTTTTCGATCGTAATAGATTGGAGCTGCCCCAGCCGCTTCAAAGGCCACCATACGCGGAAGACGAGAGGCGCGACCTAGTTCATAAAATTCAGAATAACCTTGCCAATAAGCGGCGGTGTTACCGGCATTCCCAAGAGGCAGCATGTGGATGTCAGGCGCATCGCCAAGGGCTTCAGCGACTTCAAAAGCCGCAGTTTTCTGACCGGCAAGCCGGTGTGGATTGATCGAGTTTACGACGGCTATCCCGGGTTCGTTTGCAAGTTCACGTATTAGATCGAGACATTGGTCGAAATTTCCCTCTAGTCCGATAACCGCCGCGCCATACACAAAAGCCTGCACCAGTTTTCCTGTCGCGATTTTGCCTGTGGGTAAAAGAACAGCGCAACGCAGCCCTCCTCGCGCAGCGTAAGCAGCAGCGGAGGCAGAAGTGTTGCCGGTCGATGCGCAAATGAGCAGTTGAGCTCCTTCCTCTTTTGCTTTGCTTACCGCAACGGTCATCCCGCGATCCTTGAAGGACCCGGTCGGATTAAGACCCTCGTATTTGAGATACACATTGCAGTCCCGTCCAACGATGTCGCTCAGGTGCGGTGAATGGAGGAGCGGTGTAGATCCTTCATTCAACGTGACGATAGGGGTAGTGCTTGAAACTGGCAGATATTCTCGATAACGCTCTATCACTCCCATTGCCTCACGGCTTTCAGCTCCTAGAGGATTCTTCATAGTACCCAGAACAAAACTGAAGGAGCCCTTACGCATGCCAAGTGCTGGATACGACTCACCGCCGCTTGCATAATGCCGAACTTGGCATTGTGAATCATGAGAACGATCGGAATCGAGTCCCCGACATGTCCCTCGGGCTGAATCACAGAAGATATTCCAATTTGGTGTGACCCGAGCACGCTCGCGATCTGAGCAAGTACTCCGGGTTCGTCGACTACGACCAAACGTAAGTAAAATCCAGAAGAGACTTCGTTAATTGGCAGGCAGGTACCGTACAACCCATGCGAGGTGAACCCGAAAACCTTGCCGGCCGATTTGATCCAGATCGCTGCTTGCGCAAGGTCACTTATGACCGAACTGGTGGTTGCATCCTGGCCCGCTCCACGCCCATAAAATAGAGCATCACCCACGATGTCCCCTCGCACCATCAAGGCATTGAAAACTCCGTTAACCGAGGCGAGAACATGTTGTTTCGGGACAAGTGTGGGCCCGACCCTTACGTCAATAGATCCTTTTTCAGTCGCCTGAATCGTAGCGACCAGCTTGATCCGATACCCAAGGCCTTCAGCGAATCTGATATCCGATGCAGTGACTCTTTCAATACCTTCAACGTGGATCTGATCGGTTTTTAACCAGAAACCATAGGCTAACGAAGCGAGGATAATCGCTTTATGCGCGGCATCCCAACCATTTATATCAAGGGTGGGATCGGCTTCAGCGTAACCAAGCGCCTGCGCCTCCTTCAAAGCGTCAGGAAAGTCCAATCCTGCTTCTGTCATCCTTGTGAGGATATAGTTACTAGTCCCATTCAGAATGGCATGAATCGATTCAATATGGTTTCCAATAAAGGCTTCCCTGATCGATTTGATGATAGGAATCCCTCCAGCTACGGCGGCTTCAAAAAAGATCGGGCAATCTTTCTGCAAGGCTTTCTCGAAAATTTCAGCACCTCGTTGCGCTAAAAGAGCTTTGTTCCCAGTAACTACCACTTTCCGTGCTTCTAAGGCGCGCATGACAAATTCATACGGAACATCGACGCCGCCCATCAACTCAACGGCAATGTTCGTGCTGGGATCGTCGATAACCTCCTGCCATTGTGAAGTGAGTAGACCTGGCGGCGGATAGACCGAGCGAACGAGGTCGAGCGTTCGCACCGCTATCCGTCGAATATTGAGCTCGAACCCGAGGCGCTCAGTAATAAGAAGGCGATTACCTTCTAAGTGTTTAAAAACACCGGCGCCTACTGTGCCGAGTCCCGCCAATCCTATTCCGATCTGCTCCATTTGAAGAGGCGCATTCTTAGGGAACTACCAGCAAGAGTAAAGGACAGCTCTCAGCTACGAAGCACCTCCGCCAAAACTTCAAGAACGCAATCAATTTCGGCTTCGGTATTATAAAAGTGCGGACTAAATCGAATGTATTGCGTCCCTTGTCGATTCTGCCGTAACGAACAGACCACGTTATTTTCTTTCAGGTTTTCGAAAAGCAAACGCATATCTCTGTTCTCGCGTTTTGCTGTAGTAATCCCCGAAGCATTTGGGCCGCTGATCGGTCCGAGCACCGAAAAGCCCAGATCTCGTAACCCTGAAATGAGGCGATCTTTGGTGTGAAGTATCTGTTCCGCAATCCGTTCCACTCCTGCTTGCAAAAGCAGCTCCAAGGCGGCTTTCATACCGATAATGCCTGGAATATTAACAACCCCGGGCTCATACCTTTGAGCGGTTGGCTGGAACTCGATCGTTTGTTGCGAGATAAATCCCGGCGCCTTGACGTTAGTTGAGCCAAGCAGCGTCGGTCGGCAAAGCTCAAAACATTCCTTTCGGACATAAACAATGCCGATAGAAACAGGCCCTAACATCCATTTGTGAGCGTCCGCGCTGAGAAAATCGACATACTCCGTGGAGAACGGAAACGCGCCCAGAGTCTGAATGGCATCTACCGAAAACAGAATTCCTTTCTCGCGCAGCAATTTACCAATAGCCTCGGTCTCGATTCGATATCCTGAAACAAAATTGCAAGATGCGAGGGCGACCAAGCGAGTCCTGTCGTTAAGCGCAGATTCAACCAGTTCAGGTGTTATTGCTCCAAGTTCCGCCGGTTCGATGAAACGAACTGACACGCCGCGAGAACGCAAATTCAGCCATGGATAAACATTGGCCGGATAGTCATCCAGATAACAGATTACCTCGTCATCCTGTTGCCATTCCAAGCCGTTAGCAAAAAGACTCAGGCCCAGAGCTGTAGGGCCGATCAGGGCAATCTCCTCCGGGGTGCTGCCAACCAGCTTTGCCGCGACTCGACGGGTTTCAGCGACTGTGGCTTGAATAGCGTCGAAATCAGGGGCCGCTATGGCGCTATCACGGGCAAACTGAATCATTGCGTCAGCCGCGACCCATGGCAAGGTGGTGACCGAAGCATGCGCCAGGAAGATCTTGTTTTGGCATATAGGAAAAAGCTGTTTACGCTTTTGCTCGTCAGATAATAGCTCGGCCAAGAAGTCCATAGATCCGCTTTTCCGTCGTTTCCTGATAGCTCTGAAGCAAACTCCGAAACCTATTTTTTCCGCTCACTCTCTTCGATCAGTTTCCAAAAACCGGCATGTTGCTGGA
>JAFAXJ010000121.1 GCA_019241095.1 Verrucomicrobiota bacterium
CATTTAGCGCCAAAGATCATCCTCAAGCTGCCATGGTATCGCCAAATTGGCAGTTTACTGCTACTATTTGGAATCGGTGTAAGTGCGTCTGGTTTGAAAGCTTTTGCGGACAAGAAGACGTCATTTCGTCCCGGAGACCAACCGAGAGCTATGGTTACGACCGGTCCATATAGGTTCACTCGAAATCCAATGTACTTAGGTATTGCAGCTTTTCTGACCGGAATTTTTTTTCTCTCCCGTTCAATTTATCTGTTGCTGCCACCAGTCTTATTCACGCTGATTATCGATCGCGTTCTTTTACCTTTCGAAGAGCAGTTACTGGGGGACACCTTCGGAGAAAGTTACCGAAAATATGCCCAAAAAGTTAGGCGTTGGATTTGATTTTCTTTGCGAGAGAATCGCAAATCAAAATCTGAAAATGGTGGTACTGCTGTATTTCTCGCCCGGCTTTAACACACAGTTAGGAAAATTGGAGTGGTTGGGCGCATCCGGAAAATTCTGAGTCTCAAGTGCAAATGCGCCCCAGTGTTCAAAAGTTTTCCCATCCTTGCTGGTTAAAGATCCGTCAAGAAAATTCCCGCTATAGAATTGCAAGCCGGGTTGATCAGTATACACCGTGATCTCGCGGCCCGAGATCGGGTCAACTACCCTGGCTGCTAAAGCTTTAAGATCGCCTGGGCAGTTTAAGACCCAGTTAAAATCATATCCGCCATGGTTCTGCTCCGCAAAGCGAAGCTGTTGATCTTCCAAATGAATACGGGATCCAATAGGCGTGGGGCGTCTAAAATCGAAATGAGTACCCTCAACGCTGGCTATCTCCCCGGTCGGAATGAGCGATTGATTGATCGGGGTGAAGCGATCAGCGTTAATCATTGCTAAATGATCGAGAATCTGCCCATTTCCCGCCCCAGCGAGATTGAAATAGGCATGATTCGTCAGATTGATAATGGTAGTTCGGTCCGTCGCCGCCGAATAGTCTACTCGCAACTCGGTATGATTGCTCAGTGTGTATCGAACGGTAACGCTAAGATTTCCCGGGAAACCCATTTCTTCATGCGGCGAAATATAAACTAATTCGATTCCGACCCAATCCGCGTCGACCAATGCTGCCGCCGCCCAGAGCCGCTTATCGAACCCTTCCAGACCGCCGTGCAAGGCATTCGGCCCATCGTTGATCGGAATCTGATACGAGATACCCGATAGGGTGTATCGCCCGTTTGCGATTCGATTGGCAAATCGCCCGATGATCGCTCCAAAGTAAGGACTTTTTTTAATATAATCTTCCAAGTTATCAAAGCCTAAGGTCACATCCTCAAGCTTACCGTTTTTATCCGGAACCTTGATGCTTTGTAAGATGCCGCCGAAAGTGAGCACGCTAACTTCCATGCCTGTGCTGTTCGTAAGCTTGTATAAGTCAACAGGTCTGCCATCTGGCAAAACGCCAAACGGATGCTTACTAATTCTTGCGATTGCACCGTTTTTACCTTCCTCGTGTGCTAAGCTCATACAAAAACAAGACGCATTTTATTGATGGTTAGGAGCATTCCAATTCGACTGTACGAACAACTTTACTGGAGTGCAGCCAGGCAACGATGATTACCTTTTATTTGTACGTAAAGCAATTTTGTCTCCTGTTGTTCCCTCATTTCAGAGCCGTGCTTTACTCATGGAATTGCCAAGCTTAATTACCCAGAGTCGCGTCATGTTTTTTGACACCGACGCCGGTGGAGTGGTTCACAACATCGCGTACCTTCGTTTCATTGAAGTAAACCGTTCTCTGCTGGCTGAAAGACTAGGATTTCCACTCGCAAAAATGTTAGATGGCGGGGAATGTCCAGTGGTTGTCCGTACAGAGATTGATTATCTCCGGCCCGCAAAGCTCTGGGATATTATTGAAATTCACGGTCAACTTGACAGTTTTGAGCGGACGCGATTCTGGTGCTCCTTCAAAATCGTGCGACCCAGCGATAATAAATTGCTTGTGACCTGCCGGCAGACGCTAGCCGTTGTTAAGCTTCCTGAAATGAAAGTGATGCGTTTGCCACTGCACTGGAAACAAGACTTCGGCACGGGAGAGCAAGGTTCTGCCGCGCTAGGGTCCAGGTAGACATCAGAGGTCTTTCACAGTGTACCTATCAGAAAATGCGTTTTCCCTTCAATAAGGCTAACACAGTTGTCGCGAGCCGGCCGTTGGCAAGAACGCGATGAATGACCCTTGATATTGGCGAGGAGTCTAGGGCGCTTAGCCTTACTCTCCGCCGCACTCGCAGGCCCATGTCTAACTAAGTACAACTATTCGGAAATATGGTGACGTTACCGCAGAGTCGAATCGGTGACGCAATCTGATGGCCTTGATTCACCGGACGCCTCACGGAATACGTCACTGTAATTCCGAACGTGGGTACTAAGCTAAATGCATCAAACGAAGCGCCCAATCGGAGAATTCGATTGCGCCGCGCAGTAATTCAGCGCCAAAGGAGCGCGGGGTTACATCATGACAGGCCAGAAGCAACAGAAGGCTCAGGACCAGGAAATTCATGCAATAGATCACAATCATTGAAAAGAAGGTGCCATGCTCAATCAAATCGGTTTGCCCATGCCACAGCATCCAAATTGTGAATGTTGCGTGAAAGGCCCAGGTAAAGCCAACTAGCCCAAACAACCAGCGTCGATACGGTTCAACATCCATAAAAGCGCTGAGGCCAGCGTACACGAGTAAAGCCAGAATGCTGTAAAGAGGAAAGAAATACGGAGCAAGCGCGATCCAACAATTGGTCTTAGTAGTAAGAATCGAACCACCCGTGCGGCTGATCCTAAACTTGCTGACTCGGCCGCCCATCAGCCAAACCCAGATTACGTGGGTCAGTTCGTGTCCGAAGACATAGAACAGCGTTGGTTTGGGTAGTCCAAAGAAGGTGATCATCCAAAGCAATACCCCAAGCGCAAAAAACCAGAATTCTTCCGAAGCCCAAAATGCGTGTTCAACCGTCGCCAGTGAGAAGCTGCTGAAGAACGCGCGTGTGAGGACCCATGCAGGTGGAACAAGAAATAAAGCAAATATCTGTTTGAGCCAACGAACAGGCACTAGCATCTCCCCGAGCGCCTGTTTGTTGCGATAATTTGAATGAAGCCTTCGCTGTCTCTGTTTCGGCACCGTTCTTAACCGCGGTTATAACCAGGAGTAAGCAGGGCTTTTCACGTTACAGAATCAGGCTCTTCCCATGTAAGCTCCGGTCCGAGTGTCGACGCGAATGTTCTCGCCTTCTCTAATGAATAGAGGAACCTGAATAGTTTTCCCGGTCTCCAGCTTCGCAGGTTTTTGCACGTTGTTTGCGCTATCGCCACGGATGCCTTCCGCTGATTCGATTACCTTCAGGGTAACAGACGAGGGGAGTTCCATTTCTACCGGCTTACTTTCCGCATACAGAACCTCCACAGCGAGGTTCTCGGTCAGATAATCGGCCGCATGCCCGACCAACTCCGGTGAAAGAGTTTCGGTGTCATAGGTCTGTGGATCCATGAATACGTATCCATCCTGATCCTTGTAACTGAATTCCAAAGTCCGCCTGTTTACGTCCACCAGTTCAACCGTTTCTGTAGAGCTGAATCGAACGTTACTGGATTTTCCTGTCCGAATACTTCGAATCGTTGCTTGAACGAACGCCCGCAAATTACCGGGAGTCCGATGTTGTACTTCCAGCACTACCGCGACGTCGCCGTTATACCGGATTGCCATTCCTTTTCGAAGATCATTTGCAGCAGCCATAAACGAGACCCGAAATGTTACAGAAGCTTTAGTTTCGTCAAATCCTGCGAGTCAACAATACCAATCGGCTGATTCAACTGGTTCACGACGATGAGATCATCGATTCGATGCTGCTCCAGTGTACTGAGCACCTCGACAGCGAGTTTGTCCCATCGAATCGTAACTGGATGGCGAACCATATATTGGCTGACCGGTGCGGAAACCATTCCGGGATTCGCTTCGAAGGCGCGCACAAAATCTCCGTGCGTGAATATTCCTGCCAGAGCACCCTCAGAATCGACCACAACTGCTACTCCGGCTCGATGCTGATTCATTGAGTGCAGCACACTTAAAATCTCAGTCTCGGGAAACACTTTCGGCATTCTGGTCTCGTCCCGCATGATATCGGCCACTTTCTGCAGCAAAACGCGCCCAAGCCGTCCAGCAGGATGGAGTTTCGCAAAATCGTATCGATCGAATCCGCGCGCTTCCAGCAGCACCATAGCAATTGCATCTCCAAGCGCCAACATGACAGTCGTACTTGAAGTTGGAGCCAAATTTAAAGGACAGGCTTCGTTCT
>JAFAXJ010000297.1 GCA_019241095.1 Verrucomicrobiota bacterium
CTTCTGGGTTATTCATTTCGCATCCGAAATCTTCGATTCTCTCGCCCATTTGTCCGATCCGGACCCGGCTAGGCGCATATGGCATTTGAGCATTGAGCAGGTATCGATTTTCAAATGGCTTTTTATTAAGCTATTTAATGAACAGACTCAGCCGCTCGTTCACAGAAAACTGGCCGAAGCAGCTTGGCTTAAGCTTCTATTAATCAATATCGAGCGGTGGATTGCCGGCGAGGTCTTCCAAGAGCTGCTGCCCGACCAGCCTGATTCGGACGTATTGCAACTCTGGCATATCGTGAATGATTGCGCGGGAGATTGGAGCGAATTCACCAGGCGAATCAGCAGTTTACAGAATTATGATTCGGCGCGTCATCGATTTAAGTCAATCTTCGGAGCTCCGCCTACTCAGCTTTTGTTCAGATTGCGAATGCAAAAGGCGAAAAATCTCCTGCTGGAGACTGCGATGAGCATCAAAGAAATTGCAGAGCTTTTGGGTTATGAACGTCAGCACGAGTTTGCGCGCGCGTTCCGAAAACATACGGGAATGAGTCCGACTGAGTGGCGCACCTATCCGTATCTTGAGAAGGTGCCTGAGCAAATTGCGGGAAAGTTGTTCTCAGTATCGTTCAGCCAGTGAAGATAGGGTGGTATTCCTGAGGCGGCCCGCTTTGCGGGAGTCGATCGCGGTGAGCCAGGAGGTCTCATCCCTCACAGCGGCGCCTGGTCCGCAACTGCGAAACTATTTTCCAAGGCGGCTAAAGCCAGTTCACCCTCAACTTAATAACGTTGACGGCTAGTAGCACAATGAAGACAGCTGTTCTTGGCGCAGGTGCGATGGGTAGTGTCGTTGGAGGTCTTTTAGCCGATGCCGGTAACGAAGTCGTTCTTGTCGATGTTGCTGCAACAACCGTCGCGAACATCAACTCAGAAGGACTGAAGATCGAAACCAAATCAGGTGACCGGCAGACGATCCAGGTTCCTGCTACTACTGATCCAGGCAGTTTGGGCGCGATGGACCTCGTGATCGTGTTCGTTAAGTGTTATCACACTGAACAAGCAATTCGTAACGCGTTAGCGATTATTGGGCCCAGCACTAGCGTTTTATCACTACAAAACGGTTGGGGTAACAGTACCACTATCGGTAACATCATAGGATCGGAACGGTTGTTAGTAGGGGTAAGTTATCACAGTGCCACCGTTTTAGCTCCGGGACATGTGCTTCACGCCGGGGAGGGCAATACCTTTATTGGAGAGCTGGATGGCAAAGAGAGTACTCGCCTGAGTGGTGTAGCGACGATGTTTAACGATGCCGGATTAAAAACTATACCGACTCAATCGATCACTCGAGAGATATGGTCAAAACTGGCGTTAAATGCTGTGACGCTACCAACTTCAGCAGCTATCAGGATCAGTGCGGAAAAGTTAGTCAGGACAGATGAGATGAAACAGTTGATGTCTGAGTTATTGAGAGAAACAGTAGCGGTCGCTGCTGCTGAAAAGATAGCGTTGAATTTTGATGAAAGGTGGAGTGCGATAACAGGCGTTCTTGGCAGATTAGCGGAGAACACCAAAGGGTCGATGCTGCAAGACGTGGAGCAACGCCGTCGAACGGAAATTGACGTTATTAATGGGGCCGTCATTAACCTTGCGCAGAAACACGGGATCTCAACGCCGTGCAATCGTGCAATGTTTTGCCTGATTAAGGCGTTGGAGAACTCCTATGAGTGATTTTTCCGGCCTCAATCTTTTGCGGATCTGAGATGATGAGCACGATCCGATTTCTTGGGGTGGCAGCTTACGAAATTGTAACGCCGGATGATACGCACATTGTTATAGATCCCTTTTTAGACAGCAACCCCGGAAGTCCGATTAAGTCTCAGCAGTTAGAAAAAGTCGATCTGATCCTTGTTAGTCACGCGGCATATGATCATCTAGGTGATACCGAGACGATAGCGCTCCGAACTGGCGCACCGGTGGTTTGTGGCGGTGAAGTGAAAGCGTACCTGACTGCCAAGGGGGTTCCTGGCGAACAGATTAGAGCTACTACTTGGGGGATTGCTGTGGAGGTGGCCGGCATCAAGGTCCAACCGGTAGAGTGTCACCATTGGTCCCAAATCCAGCTTCCCAACGGGAGTTTTGCAAGTGGTGTTCCTATGGCTTTTGTTGTTTATGTCGAACCTAATGTTCGCTTTTATCACTATGGTGATACGGCACTGTTCTCAGATCTA
>JAFAXJ010000502.1 GCA_019241095.1 Verrucomicrobiota bacterium
TTTATGCCAAAGACGAGCGGTGAATTTGTTGCGGCTCTTGCGTTTTGATCAAAGCTTGCAAGTTTTCGGTTTCTTCGGGTGTGAGTCCACTGACGGCCGGGGCGAGCGCCACTATATGCGATAGAACAAGCACGGGCTGTTTTTTACTATACCAGAATACAACCAAAACCCGTCGAGAAAAGTATGGGAGAAGCTCATCAAACCAGACGAGACTAATCGCAAGGGAAGCTTTGAGGAAAAGTACGATCCGTTGAATTCAGATCCAGAAAGTAGCCCAAATTACTCTCATTCCCGTAAAAATCCTTGCTGTCGTTAAGCATCCGCACAAACACCGCATAATCTTCCGAATCCCAGCCGGAAACTATACGGGTTCGTTCCTCACACTCACGTTTGGGGAAAACAAGCCGCTCATCGGCTCCTGTCACGCAGGACGACTGGATCTTATTTATCTCCAAGATCCTGGATTTAAACAGGGATCGTCCTTCCGCTGTGGCCGATTCAGTAAAACGAGCAACGCTCGCGCCGTTGAGCCGCTATCGCCTACACCTATTTCCCCAAGCAAAGCTTTTCACGCCGTGCGCCCTTGCACTAATTTTACGACTTTTGAAACGAAGGAATTTGCGAGGCAACTCGTCAAATACTAGGAGGTCGGTACAAAGTGAGCGACCAGCTTTTCTACCTCCAGTTAGGTCTCATCCCAAGGACCGGAACTCGGATGTTTTCGAATACGGCGCAATATAAACTAGCTGTTGAGGTGCCAAAGGATCTGGTTCGGAGAAAACGGTCTGAGCGTTTAGATGAAAATCTCAGAGAGAAAGCTATCGCTCTCGATCTTGCGAGAAGCGCAGCTCTCAGTGCATGGGCAGCGGGTGGGGAAAGACCTGAATGGTCTTATCACGAACACGTGGTTTGGTGTGAGGATAGACCTCGCATTATGAATGATCGACCCTGCGATCACGAAGAAAACGGAATCAAGGTATGGCGTCTCGCGCCCGAAGGATTGGCTTGACCGCGTGACTACTCTGCTGCAAATCCCTATCAGAGATTAGCGTCGATCCAAGAGTTCCCTGATCTTTTTAGAAACGGCATTGACCGTGAAAGGTTTTTGCAGGAAGGCCGTTTCGGTGTGCGCCACGCCCTCGCGAACCAGGGCATGGCCGCAATTCGCGGCCGCTCATGCCCGGCATCAGCACGTCGGTCATCAATAGCTCAATCTTCTCCTGGCTGGCCTGCGCCAAACGCAATGCCTCCTCGCCGCTTGACGCTTCCTGCACCCCGTAACCGAGACGCCTCAGCACTAGAGCGGTCATTTTCCGAACAGGGGCCTCATCTTCTACCAGTAGAATAATCGTTACCCGCGGTAAGCTGCCGCCTTTCGGCATCTCCGAGTCGGTGTTCATCAGGACTTTCAGGACCGATCTTCCTCTCCAACCGTGTAGGTACGGCGGGCGACTCTCAGATGCATGAAATCATCTCCACAGGTTGTCGGCTAATGTGTTCAACTCCTTCACGACTCTTTCGTAGCGCTCTGCCTGCTCAAACCTCAGTCGTCGAAATTCCATGGAGGGCGGCTTCGCCTTCAATGAAGATATTGTAGCTGTATAGTCCAGCAATGCTTTGCAGGATGTCTGGGAGTCGGACTCCCTGGCGGCCTTCACTTGAGGTCGATGGTGTAATTCTTGTGTTGGCTCGTGCTCTGCCAAGCGCAGGCTCAAAGTGGGGCGTTGCCGTGCAAATCTAGGAGTGTGTTGAACCCTCTGCGATTGTTGTTCACCAGAGTGAATTTGCTGTCTTTTACCTCCGCAAAGCGATACAACTTCGGAAGACATATCGAGGTCTTTGCCTATGCAACCGTTGCTCCTGCTAGGGCCGCAATCAGCAAGGGGTGAAAGCAGTCTCCAATCAGATCGCATCATCAAAATACCTGGGTCCTTTGGCGGGACGATTTTAGGAGGGGGCTACAGGATCTCCACGAATGACGCGCTCAAAAGGTTTAATCGTGATACTGCATGCCTTTCCGCTGGACTTTTAGGGGGTGTGATTTTTACCGCTTTGGCCTTGGCAACCCTGATCCCAGAACGGTACTCAAAGACGGCGGATTTCAAAAAGCAAACGAGTCAAGCTCAATCCGGTTCCTTGCTGAGTGCAGAATCCCCTACTCTCTTCAGCGGCCGGGATTTGAGCGCAACGACATCTACAAACCAAGTAACTTCCGGAACGGCAGCTATGAATGATCATGAATCCGCTGAATTTTCTTCAGATGAACGAATGGAAGCTGTTGCGGGGCCGAATCCAACTCCTGTGCTCATGTTGAGTCCTGCAATAAATCGGCTCCTTACACAGGTAAATAGGCCAGATTTTGCACGAGTGATTAGGACAAGAACTCCCCAGGAGAGACACAAGTCGTTCGGCCCTCTTCGAGATGTTGACGTGAAAACGCGATTGATCGCGCTCTGGCATCAAAGTTTGCGACGTGAAAAATCTCCTGGCTGGACCCTGTCCTCGAACTCACACAAGTGGCGACAGAAGAAGATCGGTTACACCGCTGCCACGAGCCATTGATGTGACTGCAGGGCGATCCAGTTTTGCCAGCGCTGGGCCACTGACCCGCCTCGGGCAATAGACTAAGCTGGGAAACAATCGATGCCGGCGATAGTCGACTGTCTTCCGAACTGAAGTTTACCGGTTGAGGGAAAGAGAATTCTACATTTTCGAAGATGCTCAAAGCGTGGCATCGCGTTGCCAATTCGAAGAACCATTCATCTTCCAGGGCGAAATCCAGGAGGATGTCTCCCGCGCTGATGCAAAGCACCAATAGAAAAAGGAAGGTGCCTTCAGCGAAAACGCCCACGGCTAGGAACGTCGGCATCAGACTGAATCCGTATATGCCCCCAGTGAGCAAAGCAACGAGAGTGCACGTCCACTTGACCAGCAGCGACTGAAACCTCCGGTCCCAAATTTTGTGGACCAATAGTATGCGCAAAGTTTTGGGGGTGCTGATCAAAAAGCCGAGAGGAACCGTTTCGCAAGCCGAGATGAACTGATCATGAGACATAATCGCTGAAGAATAGGGAGATTCTAAGTCGCGGGATGTGAGCTGCAATATTGGCGATAAATGCAATATTCTGCAATAATTAAAAGACCTGATCACCTTATGCCGCTAGCTGGGTCCGTCATGCCGATGCGAGCTTATCATCGGCTTGTCGATACATTCATTCAAGGAATGGTGGCGCAAGTGAACGCCTCGCCAGAGCGGCGAAGATGTCGCCGGCCATTGCCTTTGCGATGATCGTGCTGGCGATCATTTCCGATAAATGGCCCACGATGGTGTCCGGTATCACCCAGGAGGGGGATACGGCGGCCATTACGGCCTCAGCCTGCTTGGCCTGGCGTCGGGCATGGCGGCGTTGCAGATGCGACGCAATCGGTCAGCACCGGACCGGCGTGCAGCGGCGGGGGTGCTTTAATGGCGATCCAGTCCGGGGAACGGCTGGCGAACGCGTCAATCAACGGAGCCGATGACCGCCACGCTGGCGCGGCGGAATCGTCTGCAGAAACAGAAACGGCAGTACG
>JAFAXJ010000568.1 GCA_019241095.1 Verrucomicrobiota bacterium
GAACTCTCGCAGAATGTCAACGTTCCGATTCGAAAGCCGATCCGACGTGAAGATGTAATGGTCCGGAATAATGACGATTTTGCGCCGATCCCAGACTTTCGCATCATCCCCGAATTCTCGTTTAAAGATGCCGATGCTGCCGGGACCACAGACGTCGTGGGTAAGAAGGATGTCGGTCGACACCCACACGTTTTCGCCGGCATCCACTCTGCTGCGGCCACAAGCACGAGCTAAAATCTTCTCAGTCAGCGTCATAGGCAAAAGCAACGTTTATCCGGATCGACCTTAAATCAACCGGAAAGCTCAAATCTGTGACTGTACCAAACCGGTTGCCTGGAACGGGCGACCTCCAAGGTTTACGCTGACCCGTCCTGCCGGCCGGATGGATTCCTAATCAAATCTGTATGAGGCAGGCACCGCAGCGCTCACGGCCTATGCATATCGGTCCGGTCGGCTGTGCACTAGGTTTGGCGCCTGATTATGGTCGCCCTGACCCGGTATGATCAAATCCTAGCGCTTGATCGTCAGTCGAATTTGGATCGCTTTCTGTTTCTGGCTCATTCTCTAACGCAGCAGTTTCTTCTAACTGGTTGGCTTCGATCTTTCTGGGAGCTTGATCTGTAGATTTTTCTGGCATAGACGGAAACCGTAGCGGCCAAATTGTATGCTAGCAAGTTACCCATTAGGATTATAGTCTACCTCTACTAACCTCCGCTGTTCTGGATCTGAACTCAGATTCGCTTTCCGCCTACCTGGCAGAGGTGCACAGACATACTGCTATCGGGTGAGTGACTGATGTCCGTCCATAATGGAGAGATTCAATGCGTGCCAATTAGTAAACAATTCTACTTCACGACTTTCATCAGATTGCTTTGCGTTTCATTCTGCTTCAGCCTGAATTTTATTGAGGCCGCTGATCTGGAAGTAGGTAGACCTTTGTTCAGGTACTTTACTTTAAAGGATTACGGTGGCGCGGAACAAAGCTGGGCCGTGATCCAAGATCAGGATGGCCGGATGCTGTTCGGCAACCAGGACTGCGTGTTGGAATTTGACGGACGAAACTGGACTAGGATACCAGTACCCGGGGCAGTATTTGTACGCGCTCTAGCCATTGACCAAAATGGAACTGTGTGGGTCGGCGGCATTAACTGTTTCGGTCGTCTCGCGCGAAAAAGGGGCATTTACGTCTTTGAATCAATGCTACAAATGTTGCCGCAAGCAGTCCGGCACTTTGGAGACGCTTGGGAAGCTGTTACATGGAAAGATCGTGTTTACTTTTCCACAAACCAAGCGCTCCTGGAGCTTCATAATGGCTCCATAACTGCGATTCCGTGGCCTGAGACTGGATTATCCTGGTTGCTGTTCGTTGCTGAAAGCGGCGTTTACACTCATGCCAAAGGTCAGGCTTTATATCAGGTTGAAAATGAAAACCTGCTGCAAGCCATTGATGTAGATTCGCTCGCAAATATTCAAATCTCGCAAATCTTTGAGCCGAATCCTGGAAAACTACTGCTGCTTTCCAGAGATCGCGGACTTTTCGAATGGAAGGATCACTCCATTCAATCGGTCTCCACTGAGGCTGATCGCTGGCTTGACAAACAGGCAGTCCGCTTCGGCCAGATCCTACCTAACAAGCTATTAGCGCTCACCATTGAACGGCGAGGTATTTTGGTAATAGATCTGGCTGGGAAAATTTGTGGAACCTTCTTCGAAGAGGATGGGATGCCCGATCCTACCTTTAACAACCTCGCTACCGATCGCTCGGGAAACTTATGGGTATGCACAAATTCAGGGATTATCCAGATTGCTGCTGATTGGCGCATCTCAGCTTTTGATTCATCCTCCGGATTAGGTAGAAGCCCTTTGCAAGACGTCGTTCGATACAAAAACAGCCTTTTTGTGGGTGCCAAAGATGGTCTTTTTCGGCTTGAGGACGGCTCTCCCGGGGATAAAGCTCCCTTTTTTGAAAAGGTCGACGCAGTGCAAACAAGCATCCGGACAGCTCTCGCTCATGCCGCAGGAATTGCAATTGCAGGCGA
>JAFAXJ010000097.1 GCA_019241095.1 Verrucomicrobiota bacterium
TGATTGCCTTCCTGAAGTCGCTGTAGGCAGCGACCGTCTTCAGGAAGTCTTAACCTCACGGGCTGAATACTCAGCCCGTGAACCACCCTCGTCAAGAATCGAATTCTTACTCGGTAGAGCCAAAGGAGTTCTTCAGTATGAGCGTTACTCGTCGACAGACACTGAAATATCTTTCATCGATTTTGGGAAGCGCCCTGGTGAGCGGCAAAACTAATTTCCTAAGCCCTGTCGGAAATGTACTTAATCCCATGGAATACTATCCAAGTCGGGATTGGGAGAGGTCGTATCGTGACCAGTACAGCTACGATTCCAGTTTCAATTTTCTGTGCGTTCCTAACGATACTCACAACTGCCGGCTCACCGCGTTTGTCAGGGACGGCGTGGCTGTAAGAATTGAGCAGGCATACGATTTAGACCAGACCCAGGATCTCTACGGGAACAAGGCCTCCGCTGCATGGGGTCCGCGGGGATGCTTGAAAGGTTACAGCCTCCTGCAGAGGGTCTATGGCCCGCATAGACATAAATTTCCTACTGTTCGTAAGGGCTGGCTGGCTTGGGCCGAAGCCGGTTTTCCTCGCGATGGAGATTATCGCGACAAATACTTCAAAGGCCGCGGCTCGGACGATCGGCTTCGTGTGAGCTGGGACGAAGCGTTCACATTAATCGCCAAAGCTCTTCTCAATATCACGGGGACTTACTCAGGAGAGGAAGGGAGTCGCGTCCTCGAGCAGCAAGGATACCCGAGCTCCATGATTCATCAGCTAAACGGTGTCGGAACGCAAACTGTCAAGATGCGCTCAGCTATCTCGGCTTGCGGGCCAGTTGCGAAACAAGGTTCCCTCGTTCGCTTCGCCAACATGCTCGCTTTGTTAGACGCGCATGTTAGGAAGGTGGAGCCGGCGCAGGCAAAGGGCGGCCGGCACTGGACAACATATGAGTACCTCGGGGACATGGACCCTGGGTTTCCGCAGGTCACCGGCGTTAATGCGTTTGACGTGGATATGTCGGACATGCGGCACAGCAAACTGGTGGTTGTATTCGGGAAAAACTTTGTCGAACACAAAATGGCCGATGTTCACTGGATGGTCGAAGGGATTGAGCGCCAAAGCAAAATCGTAGTGGTCGGACCCGACTACAACCCAACTTCCCAGAAAGCAGATCTCTGGGTGCCCGTCAGACCAGGATCTGATACGGCTTTGCTCTTGGGTGTCGCCAATCAGGTTATTGAGAAGCGCTACCACGATGAGGGATTTATCAAAAAGCATTCAGATCTTCCGTTACTCGTCCGGATGGACACGCTGAAGAAACTGAGGGCAGCCGACATTATTCCAGGCTATAAGAACGCGGAAAATACCGGTTACAGTCTTGAGGTACAAAAGATCGACCCGAAACTAAGAGCCCAATGGGGCGATTACGTGGTCTGGGATGCAAAATCGAATGGCCCTGCAGTCCTGACCAGAGAGGATGTCGGCGATAAAATGCTGGCGAAAGGAATCGATCCCGTTCTCGACGGCGAGTTCGAGATTCAGGGGGCCGACGGCGCCGCCATTCGCTGCAGAACGGGATTCAGTCTACAGCGGGAGGCATTAGCATACTACACCGTGGACCGGGTCTCCGAAATAACAGGGACGCCTCCTCGACTGATTGAGCAGTTGGCTCATGATGTGGGCGCCATAAAGCCGTGCGCCATTCATTCTGGTGAAGGCGTAAACCACTACTATCACGCCGACCTGAAAGGTCGCGCAGTCATCCTGCTCTGTACGTTGACTGGTAATCTTGGCACTTTTGGGGCGGGTCCGGGAACATGGGCAGGTAATTACAAAGTCAACTCAATGGACGGCTTGCCGGTTTACGTCGCCGAAGATCCATTCCACCCGCACGAGAAGACGCCAAAAGTGCGAAAGCTTTACACAGAAGAGCATCCGGTGTTTTGGGTGAACGGAGGCCCGACGTGGGCAACCGGAAAGACTCATATGCCGACGCCCACGAAGGTGATGTGGACTGCCAACACAAACATGATTAATAACTGTCCCTGGCTCTACAACGTGCTCGCTCACGAGCTTCCCAAAGTCGAATTATTTATCAACAACGATTGGGAGTATAACCTCAGTTGCGAGTATTCGGACATCGCGCTTCCTGTACCAAGTTGGCTGGAGACGACCCTGCCCGACATAACAGGGTCGGGAACTAATCCGTTTTGCAGCATCTGGAAGGGTGGGCTGAAGCCGCTATTTGATACAAAGATGGATTCCGAAACCGTTGCCGGAGTGGCGGTAAAGCTCTCTGAGATGACTGGAGACGAGCGATTCCGTGAATACTTCAAATACATTCTGGAAGGGAATTCAGAGTATTACATTCAACGCTTGATGGATGCGTCCTCGACGCTTAAGGGATACAACTGCGAGGAAATCTTGAAATCCGGGCGGTCTGTTCTAATGAACTTCCGCACTTATCCCAGAATCACTGGATATGAACAGATTCAAGAGAGCGTTCCCTTTTACAACAAGACTGGACGTTTGGAGTTCTATAGGGAGGAAGATACTTTCATCCGCGAAGGTGAAAACCTTATCATTCACCGGGAGCCTATTGAAGCCACAAAATACCTGCCAAACGTAATCATCTGTGGCACAGCCGAAGCGCTCCGTCCCGAAAAGCGTGAAATCGCCATTACAGAGACGAGCGCTGATCAGCGGGCAAGAAGAAATTTGGTCTTGCCGTGGGAACAAGTCAAACAGATCGAGAACCCATTAGTTGCTCGAGGCTATCAGTTTGTCTTCATCACTACCAAGAGCAGGCATTCCACTCACTCCTCCTGGATGATGGCCGATTTTAACAAGATGCTCATCTCAAGCTTCGGTGATCCTTATCGGGGTGACAAACGATCACCCGGCGTCGGAGAGCCGGAGGTTCGCGTGAATCCGGACGATGCAAAAGCGCTTCACATACAGGACGGTGATTATGTCTTCATCGACGCGAACAGCGAAGATCGGCCCTATATCGGCTGGAAACCGGAAGACCCTCTGTACCAGGCCGCACGTCTGTTAGTGCGCGCGAGATATGACCCCAGGGTTCGCCCTGGAATGGTTATTTCTCGACATGCACCCTGGGCAGCGACCCCGAGAACCGTGGCAGCGCAAAGTTCTCGCGCGGACGGCAGAACCCTCACGGCTTCCGGCTATGAATCCAATTTTCGCCGTGGTTCTCTTCAAAGCTGTGTTCGGATTTATTGCCAGCCGACGATGATGACAGACGACATTGTTCGAAAAAATTCAGTAGGGCAGGGTATTTCTCAAGGACAGGGCAATGATGCTTATGGAGTCAATGCGCCGTATAAGGAAGCGTTGGTGAAGTTAACCAAGGCAGAGGACGGCGGGGTTGGCGGATATGGCCCGTGGGCGCCGACGCTCACAGGTTTTACGCCTGGAAACGAAAGCCAAACCATGAGAGATTACATAAATGGAAAATTCATTACGCGAAAGAGTTAGGGTGCAGCACGCTTCTAAGTCGAATACCGCCTTGTTAAAAACCGAATCTGCCCAAGAACTGG
>JAFAXJ010000584.1 GCA_019241095.1 Verrucomicrobiota bacterium
GGGAAAAAGTGAGCGCTTGCTCGGCAGACCTATTTTACGAGGTAGGCAGAGAAACTTTGCGAGATCCACTTACGATCGAGCGCTTGAGTCTCTCGACGCTGTCAACCGAGAGATCGAATGTTTTATTTGCAAAGCACGGCGTAGGCAGTCACGAAATGACGAGAGGCGATAAATCGTTGCTTAACGTTTCTGGTTCCGAGCAATCAGAAACCCATACAGATCAACAATCCGAACGTCTTTTCAGAGCATACCCCCGGCTGGTTGAATTAGGTCCATGGGGGTTATCTCTTGATAGAGCCAATACCTCCCGCTTCAATACAAACAAGAGACATCATGGAACCCCAAGAAGATGCCATCGTCGACATTCCCGAGAACCGCGTAAAATTTTTTGGCGGTACCGGCAAAATGCTGTTACCGAGTGCTGCGACCGTAGCAGCCCTGATAAAGAAAATCCCGGAGCACAGACTCATTACGACCAATGGCCTTTGCCAGGAACTTACCCGTCAGTTCAAAGTGCGAGGGACGTGTCCCGTTACGACCCAGAAAGCTCTTCAGGCGATGGCCCATGACTCAAGCAAGAATGTCGCTTACTGGCGAGTTATAAAATCAAACGGAGGGCTAATCGCGCGGTTTCCCGGCGGGGCAGAGGGTCACGCAAAACTCTTAAAAGAAGAGGGTTTCACTATGGATTTCAAAGGGAAAACGCCCAAGGTGAAGAACTTCCAAGAAAGCCTTCTTCACCTTGATTAACAATCGGCGAGGTTGGTGACCGAGCTGCGGCGAACCAGCACTTGAAGATGGGTGTTTTCCCGGTAGCCATCGACAACGGCCAGCGGTTCCTTGGTGCCGTTCCCACCACAGCAAATGAATGAGTCGTACAACGGGACTAAGATTCCTCGTCCCTTTCGTGCGGGCCGCGAAAGTGACGGTCACGACAGACATCGCCTCAATATTGCCGATTTCGGCCAATGCGTGGCAGGCGGATTGGCAAGAGACCAACGCGTGACCTGTCGGGTCATTAGAGTCAACTTGTGCATATGCGGGCGATGTTAACGGTTGACCTAAAGCCGTTGGCTATGACGGCGGATGAGGCAACGGAATCTTCGGGTGCAAGCTTTCTTGCTTCTTTAAGATAGTCAAGCGAACATAATCTTCGTATGCCAGCCTATCGATCGCGAACCACTACTCATGGTCGCAATATGGCCGGGGCACGTGGGCTCTGGCGTGCTACCGGAATGAAGGATGAAGATTTTGGCAAGCCCATTATTGCGATTGCAAATTCCTTTACCCAGTTTGTCCCTGGGCACGTCCATCTTAAAGACCTTGGCCAATTGGTAGCGTCAGAAATCGGGAGAGCCGGGGGTATTGGAAGAGAATTTCACACGATCGCGGTCGATGATGGAATTGCGATGGGGCACGATGGGATGCTGTACAGTTTGCCTTCGCGAGACATTATTGCCGACTCTGTGGAATACATGGTGAACGCACACTGTGCTGATGCTTTGGTCTGTATTTCAAATTGTGACAAGATCACTCCAGGTATGCTGATGGCCGCTTTGCGGCTCAATATACCGACTGTTTTCGTCTCCGGCGGTCCAATGGAAGCAGGTAAGGCTAAGCTTCATGGAACTACAATGACGTTTGATCTGATTGACGCCATGGTGGCAGCCGCCGATCCGAATATCTCCGATGAAGATGTCCAAACAATTGAGCAATCGGCTTGTCCCACCTGCGGATCGTGTTCGGGAATGTTTACCGCAAACTCAATGAATTGCCTTACCGAAGCGCTTGGCCTTTCCTTGCCGGGCAACGGAACGGTCCTCGCGACTCATGCGGACAGAAAGCAGTTATTCCTTGATGCTGGTAATTTGGTCGTGGAATTGGCTAAGCGATGGTACGAACGGGAGGATGATTCGGTTTTACCTCGCTCAATCGCGACCTTCGATGCTTTTGAAAACGCGATGACGCTGGATATCGCGATGGGAGGATCCACCAACACGGTGCTCCACCTGCTGGCAGCGGCACACGAGGCAAAGGTCAATTTCACGATGAGTGATATAGACCGATTGTCACGCCGGGTGCCGGTACTCTGTAAAGTAGCGCCTTCCGTAGCGCACGTTCATCTCGAAGATGTACATCGTGCCGGAGGGGTATTCGGGATCTTAGGAGAGCTAGATCGGGCAAATCTTCTTCATCGTGATATTCCAATGGTTCACAGTCGCACGGTGCGCGAGGCCTTAGATCGTTGGGACATCCGTCGTGTCAAAAGTGATTCGGTTCAAAAGTTTTACCGAGCAGCTCCTGGATATATCCGAACCACCGAGGCATTCAGTCAACAGAATCGTTTCACCGACTTAGATTTGGATCGTCAATCAGGCGCTATCCGCAGTGTCGAGAATGCCTTTTCTAAAGATGGTGGGTTAGCGGTGCTGTACGGCAACTTGGCAGACGACGGGTGTATCGTAAAATCGGCCGGTGTTGATCCTTCTAATCTAACCTTTACGGGTCCGGTCCGCGTTTTTGAAAGCCAGGATGCTGCCGCGCGAGGCATTCTCAACGACGAAATTAGTGCCGGGGATGTGGTTTTGATCCGTTATGAGGGGCCAAGAGGGGGACCTGGGATGCAGGAGATGCTTTACCCGACTAGCTACCTTAAGTCCAAGGGACTTGGAAAGCTTTGTGCATTGGTTACTGACGGACGCTTTTCCGGAGGTACCTCAGGCCTATCCATCGGGCATGTCTCTCCAGAAGCTGCGGAAGGTGGTAACATCGGGCTTGTCATGGAAGGAGACCAGATCGAAATAAACATTCCGAATCGGAGCATTCAAGTGATGGTCTCTGATGAAGAGTTGGCCCGCCGCCGTGCTATGAAGGAGGGGGCAAATTCTTGGACACCGGCGCATTCCCGGGAACGAAAAGTCTCCACGGCTTTGAAGACCTATGCTGCTGCTGTGACAAGTGCCGCGCGCGGCGCGGTTCGCGACCTGAGCAGGCTTGGCATCTCCTGATTACGAATCGAGCTTACACCTGGAGAGCAAGGCCCTGCCCGCTCTGGAGACTTCTGGTGCACAACAACCCCTTTTAGAAGGTACTTACCCGGGAATAAAAGTCTGATAGCTCCGTCACGTGGAAAACAAGGCTCTGCCGCGCTAGGCTCCTGGTAAAAATCGAAGATCTTTCATTAAGTTCAACGATGTTCGCTCATCGCTGAGTTGCCGTTTGGCTTGTCAGTCAATTCAGCAGCAGCGAAACAAAGTGGTCGAAATTTTCCGCATGCGCTTTTATTTCGAGAACAGGCGCATCTACAAGACTAGCGAGAATGTTTTCGTTGCTCAACTGGGAGAAGTCATTTTGATGAGGCAACGAATTTAGAGCAATAAGGCTGCAGGCTAGCCCCGCAACCCGGATTGCTTCGAGAGTCAACCGGGTATGGTTAATGACGCCCAGCCGGTTGGCGGAAACGATGATGATTTTTAAATTGAGATCCCGCGCCAGATCGCGAAAATCATAGTCTGCCAGGATAGGTACAAGGATCCCGCCAGCGCCTTCTACGAGGACTGATTGATGTTTCTTGGCCAACTCCGCGTACGCGTTGCGGACCGAAGGCAAATCAATCACTCGGTCTTCGATCAAGGCCGCGCCGTATGGGGAAATAGGAGTGCGATACCAGATAGAATTCACTAACGCTTCAGGAGCCGCCCCGTCATTCGCTCGAATAATCTCGATCACATCAGCATTATCTCCCGTGCATATGGGTTTCATTCCAATGCAATCAATTCCGGCTTCACGTGCCGTCCGAACGAGACCGCACGTAAAATAGGTTTTCCCAACACCTGTGTCGGTGCCTGTAACAAAGTAATTCACGGGCCGAGATGACGGACGATAAACGCGGAAAGTATATCTGCCGACTGGATCAGTTCACGTTTATCAGGACCTTCAAGAAGAAGTCGCGCTTTTGACTCCGTCCCCGAATAACGCAATAGAATTCTCCCACGTTGCCCCAAGCGCACCTCTTCCGCTTCCAAAGCGGCAATCAACTCAGGAAACTCCGCGAAGGACCGTTTCTCACGCACCCGGATGTCGCGCTGAACTTGAGGGAACTTTGAAAGAACTTTTCTCAGTTCGCTCAATGGTTTTCCGGATTTAGCCATGATACCCAGAATTTCGATGGCCGTGATCAGACCGTCTCCGGTGGTAGTCTTGTCCCGGAGGATGATGTGACCACTCTGCTCTCCGCCAAGCGTTAGTTCGTGCTTGATCATGGCGTCCATTACGGAGCGATCACCAACGGCAGTTCTGACAACATGGCCGCCGTGACTCGCTATCAAGTAATCCAAACCGAGATTGCTCATTATCGTCGCGGCAACGCCTCTTTCCTTCCCTTCGGCGCGCGAAAGCCGGTCAATGGCTATAATCGCCAACAGCTCATCACCGTCCAATAGGTCTCCGGTTTCATCACAGAACAGAACCCGATCCGCATCTCCGTCATGAGCAATACCAGCATCCGCGCGCTTCGACCTGACGAGCTTTGAGATGTTTTCGGGATGGGTGCTGCCGCAGCTTTCATTTATATTGAATCCATTCGGGGCGGCATTTTCCAGGCTGAAGTTCGCGCCAAGACGCGAGAGCGCCAACGGGGTAGTCTCGAAGGCAGCGCCATTGGCCGTGTCAACGACTAGGCGTAAGTTGGCTAGCGAAACCTTTTGGGCAAATGTGGAAACTGCAAACAAGGAATAACGTTCGGCGCCTTGGTGTCCCGCTTTGATTCGTCCTATTCCGGTGCCGACAGGCGGTATTAATCCCGAGTGA
>JAFAXJ010000302.1 GCA_019241095.1 Verrucomicrobiota bacterium
ATGTAGTGCCGCGCCACAGCTCCCCAAACGGCCAAGCCGAACGCGACGCCAATTCCAAACAAAGCCGCAAATGGCATCATCACTCCTTTCTGGATGTGCGCTTCCTCAGGACTGCCCGCCGCCCATCAATGCCCTGAGCGGCATCAAGGGTCCGACAGGAATGTACTGGTGATCCATCAACTGTTCCTTCGTGAGCGGCAGCGTTTCCATAAGAGCTCGTGCCTCGTCCTCGGTCTTCGCGTCGACCAGGAAGATGACGCCTTTGCCATCGCCGCGCGAATACCACCGGCGGATTTTGCCGTCGAAATAGAGCTTCACAGTTGCCCGGATCTCTGAGGGCATCACGGCGCCGAGTCTCGAGTAGGTCATAAAGATTGTTCCTCATTTCTTGCCAGGGTTGTTCTGGAATTTCGTGGTGTTGAAACTCCTGAAAGTCAGACTCGTATCTCTGAACGGAAACCTCGATCGCTAACGGAGTGATCTTACGGTACATCTGGTCCACCTCTTGCCAGGAGGCAGACTTGGACGCTAGTCGATTGGTCATGTGAAGAAGGAAAAATAGGTACTCAAAATAGCTGCTTCTGCGGGCCAGCTGCCGGTTGCAATCTTGGCTGCCAGGTCTTATGTTATCGTTCGGGCTGAAAGGCTATAACGGAAATTCCGGCACAGAAAGGAGAGTTCTTATGCCCCCCCCCGAGGTAGATATAAAAACAATCAATGTCGAATCGCCTAAGCGAGAGATGAAGGAAGAGTGGCTTGCCGAGAACCCTGGAAGGGTTTCTGCTGACTTTGAAACGTACCGTCAGCTACCTGAATCCAAGAGTTGGGAGCGCGAAATAAAAGAATGGACGACCGTCACGGGAAATTATTGGAGCGAACAGCTCCCTCAGGTCGATGTGTTGAAAAACCTCGACGTGAAACTTAAAGTTTTCCGAAAATTTTCAGACACCACCGGTCTATCCAGTCAAATTTACGACAAGCTCATAAATCTGTTCGGCGACAACCAGTTTTTTGGCGCTACCCTGGCGGTCTGGAAGTTGCCTGACGCAGCGCGCCCAGAGTGGAAAAAGCTCGTCGCCAAAAAGGAGGCTCAAGTACAGCGCAGTGCGCAGGATCTCTCTTCGGTTATCTCGCGGACCAGAGTGCTCGCCAACGAAGAGATGAGCGGAGCTAATGTAAACGACCCAGAAGCAATAAAAGATATAAAATCGTGCATATCTACTCTTGAGGGAATTGAGAAGGCCCTTCAGCAATGGGACAAACTGCTTTCAGGGTCGGCCTCGCCCGACCGCATGGCGTTGAACGACGCCGCGGTCGAGGTGCATTCTCGGCTAGAAAAATTCACGTTTGAGCACTCCCTTTTATTCGGCAAAAATACGACCCCATCCTACATAAAATACGAGGTCCTTGCGACTGTAAAGGCCGTTTCGGAAAAGGTGACTTCGCAGTTCTCGGCCCGGGTAACAGAGCCGGATATGACGGGGATGTACAGCAGGATTATCGACGTACCGCGTTCTACTCCCAAGAGAGCCGCGACTCAAGCGGGCAAAGAGATTTCTTCGTCCTACCAAGGTGATTTAAACACGTTCTGGGACATGAACATGGGTAACCTACAACAGACCGCCGGACGTCTTGCTAAGTTGCCTAATTTGGGCTTAGAGCTCAAGAACGCAATCTACAACACGTCTAGCCAGTATCCGATGAAAGACAGTCTGAACGCCTTTAGAGACAGTTATAAGGCTGTTGGTCCAAATACCTTGGGCTGGATACCTGGGGTGTCTTCCAGTGTTGCCGAGATTACTTTTCGGATACCTAAATATCAAAATGCGGTTGAGCAAGTTTTCGCCAAGTACGCGGACAACGCCACTGCACAAGGCGTGCGAAACGACTATCGAAAATTTTTTGACACCGTCACGCAGTATATGCAGAACCGCGTTGAGGTGCTCCAAGAGACCATGTCGTAACTGGCTCGGCGCGAGCGGCAAGTAGCGAAGCATGGAAGGAGTTATGGCAAAAAACATCGTTGACCCTCTCTACAACCTTCAGCAAACTGAACTAAACAAGGTTCTTACGGCAGTTGAAGTCGAGACCGCGCGTCCTTTGACTTTGACGCAAGATAGCACCAAGGCAGCCATACCCGGATATCTCTTTCTCGCGCCAACGGCGAACGTCACGATTTTCGGCGATGAGGTTACGGTATCGGGAAGGTTGGAGTTTCCGGGCCGCAGCGTCGTCATCTTTGCGCGGATTCTGCGGGCCGAGCCCGACGGGACCACTCCACCGGCGATCAGTGTCAACGGCCCTGAGCAAACGGCCAAAAAGGATCAGACGGTTCAGAATTTTAAGGGAGAGCAGGGTGAGCACGGCAAAATCGAGCGTGCCCCCGGGATTTGGGGTAAAGAGGGGGAACAAAACACAGATGGGGGGACCGGATGGTCTGGTCCGGACCACCCGGAGAAGATGAATGGTCAGCCCGGAGATCCAGGTGAACCCGGCAATGCCGCGGGGACCGTTTCGATCTGTTGTGAACAGTGCGATTTTGGCGGAGATGATGGGAAGCTCACCATCACCGCTGACGGCGGCCGTGGAGGAGAGGGACAACAGGGCCAGGACGGCGCCAAAGGGGGAAAGGGCGGAGATGGCGCCGACTTTCGGGATTTTAGTGGTGGGCTTGGCGTATGGGTGCCGCCCACAAAAGGAGGGGACGGAGGCCAGGGAGGCGAAGGCGGAAAGGGAGGGCAAGGAGGTCAAGGGGGGCCGGGCGGGCAAATTGTTTTCTATTCTGCGTTAGCCGACCCCGAACCCAAACTCACTCTCAGCTATGCCGGTGGTCCAGGGGGAACTCCCGGCAAACCGGGCGATGGTGGAGAAGGAGGTCCCAAAGGGATTGGCGGTCTCGGAAAGGTAATTCACCCCCGTTATGGAGAGACTGATACCATTCCAAACGCGGATGACGGAAATGACGGCAATAAAGGCGGCGACAAGGGGCCTGGCGATCCGGCACCCGCGTCGGTGGCAGGCGCAAAATCTGTCGGCCACGGGTCCCTCGAGAGTTCAAGCCTCATTAAGATCGCGCGCGTCAGTCATGCACAGATGCTATTCGAGCGAGTCCGCGCTGACTACTTGGTGACCGAGCCGGCGGACTACAGTATTCAACTGATGGTTGCCATGTCAGAGACAGAGCTGCCAAAAATCGGAAAGAATCTTATCGTTGTTGGATTGGTCGGGCCGGGTCTACGGATCCGAATCTTCGACGCGAAAGGGACCGTGGTGCTGGACCGGACGGAAGACAAACTTCTGAGCAAAGAAGCTGTCGCCAAATTCCGGGAGCGATTCAAACTCAGAATGGATGAAGTCATTCTTACCGGGCAATGGTCGGCACAAAAGCAACTGGCGGACTTGTCAGCGGACGCCCGGCACAACTTGTTCCTGGATGAATTGAGCCAGCTCTCGAATGGGAAAGTCGGGGGGACAGACAGCCCGAGACGTATCGAAGACCTCAATGACGACGAACTGGCTGGCGCTCTCGCCTTATTCTTATTCTTACGTGAAAGTGGAACCCTCCCCCAGCAGGGACTCAAGACATTGAGCGTCGACGATGCACGCGGCATCCTGTTTACAGATTTGGTTAACCGCTTCGGATACGACGCGGGCCAAGTGGCGCAACTGGGAGTCATGGAGGACAACCAGAAGCTCGTGTTGGTGGCCAAACTCCATGAATTTACAAATGGTTACGTGGTTGGGCGAACGATCCCGATCATTCAACTCAGCTTGGACGACATGATCGGGGCTCTCGCCTTAGCCTTGTTCTTACGTGAAACTGGAATTCGCACCCAGCAGGAACTCAAGACATACAGCGTCATCGATGCAACCAACGCCATTGTTATAGAGTTGAATAAGCGCTTCGGATACGACCAGGCGCAACTGGGAGCACTGGACAACCAGAAGCTCGTGTTGCTGGCGTTTGGGCCCGGCGGCCGTTTCAATATCGGGGAGAGCCTTTCTCTGGTAAAAAATCACCTCTTGATGGATGATGAAGAACAGAAAGATTTTGTCCGCTATGCAGGTTTATGCACTCACTACACCGACCCTTGGACGAGCGTTGGTGATCGGCTGGTGTGGGTGACTAAACTGCTGACGGCCGCGTCTCAGGCGGGAGAGGACTCGCAGAAAGAACTAGCCACATTGCTGTATCGACCAGCGTTAATGGCTCTTAACAACCACCAGGACGGTCTGGACTTTTTCGGAAGAAGCGAATCGTACACGCCGAAGCTTTCTTTCGATACACTTGAAACCAGTCTGACTGCTTCTCTGGACAGCCTTAAAACGATCGAGGTAGCCAAGAACAATTATTTCAAGGCTCTCCGCGAAAACAAGAATGACACCAACGATCTTGACGCTGCCATAACAATGACAGGTTCTCAAATTAGTGTTCTGTCGACGCGCAAAAGCGCCCTAAAAAAGAATTTAGACGAAACGATCGACAAGATCAAAGTATGGGATAAGCAACTCAAAGGGAAAGAGCAGAAAGACCTGCCGGATAAGATGAGGAAGTTCGAAGAACAAATCAAATCTGCATTCGGGCTGAGTTGGCAGACGTTCTTTAACTGTTTAGGGATGCTCTCATTCATGAACGTAAATGAACCGCGTAGCGCCATAAATACTCTCACCAAGGTTGGCGGCTATGCCAGCGCTGGAGCAATGGCCGCGAGTCAATTGGGAGCAATGATTACTGAGGGCGTCGATAAGGTGCTCAATGATGCTGGTGAACCCGTCAACAAAAATTACGTTCTGACCGAGGTTGAAGTGATCAAGGGCGACATAAGATTGTATTCCGAGTTCAAAAAGCGCGAAAACGGTTTTCTGCAGGCAGACTCGTCAAAGCGATTGGTGGTGGAAATCGATCGCTTCCGTAGTTTATGCAAGCAGTTCTACCGAAGCGCCCCCGCGGCAGAGGAACTTCGTAAGGAATTGGATGGCTTTATTGAAATGATCACGAAGCGGAATTTGGAAATAGATTACTTCAATTCCCTCCTTGTAGGAATACGCCAGCTTGCGGGCGAGATAGGAACGCTCGAACTACAGGCAGGTACTTTGAAAGGGAAACTCACCAAGATATCGAATCCGGGATTGCCGGCAATGGCTAGTTTTGTATCCGGTCTCTATGAGCGGGCTAAAGCTACCTGTATTTCAGATCTATACAACGCTTTTCGCGCTAAGGCATTTTGGGCGCTTGAGCCCTACAGCGGATTTTATGATCTATTGGGGAGCTCTCCAGGCGCACTTACCCATGCCACACTACAAGGATATAAGACTCAGCTATTGGCAGATCTCATGGCAGCCCTTGAGACTGCGCGCGCAACCCCCAACGTGTTTCCCAAGAAGGAAGACAGCATGGGCGAGGTTATCGTTCTCACCCCCAACAGCCACGAACAGTTTTTCAAAGATCTACTTGCTCAGTCGTGGGCGGAATTTGAACTGAATCCAGCAACGAAAGCCTCAACTGAGCCGCTTCCGACCTATAGCCCAACAACTGCGGCCTGGTGCGGCACAGAGCGCCCGATATACGCGCCCAACGCCCCGAATCCTTTCCACGGAAAGCCGAATGTCCGTCTTACCAAGGTTCGGACCTGGATGGTTGGCATGACGACGGGCAACACTGCCCACGAAGTAACAACGACCCACTTGGGACAGGAACAATTTCGGACAAAGGCCGACGTACCCTATCCGGCCAGGACAGTCCCGGCAGGCGAGCCCGACTTGAACAAGCGGAACGCGGAGTATGTACAGCACAAAGCGACCCCCATTTCCGTCAAGTATGATCCCACCGACCTTAGGTATGACCCTGCAAAGTCGGTCAAGGAAGCCTTCACACCCGGTAGTTTCACAAGCAAATGGCTTACCGCCAGCAAGGACGGGGACTTAGGATTTCCGAGTTCCGGATTGGCGGCGCTACCAAGCAAGGCCGAATATGCGCCGATCGGACCATTTGGTAAGTGGCGAGTGGATGTGTCCGGCAACGGTGGGCTTGATTTGAAAGGACTTACTGCCGTGATTATCGAAATGCACGGGTTTAGTGACGATCAGT
>JAFAXJ010000317.1 GCA_019241095.1 Verrucomicrobiota bacterium
AACGAAGTTTGCACCACCAAATCGAACGCTTCATGCAGCCAAGGTCGTTTCAACTATCAAAGATAACACCTGGAAATACTCGTTTGGGAAAATTGCGGTTTTCACTCGTGAGTTCACTTCATGCAAGAGTTTACAATTTTGGACTGGTCTGTCAGGAAACTCTTGGTGATGCCGACTGCTGCTCTTATGAGTCCGGTGCCAGAATCTCGAAACCTGGACCTCCTAACGTTCGGCGAAACGATGGTTCGCTTCTCCGTACCTGCGACTTCGCTCCTGTCTGACGCTTCGACCTTTGAAGTACATTTTGCCGGGGCTGAAGGCAATGTTGCTGCGGCTGTTGCGCGAATGGGTTTCAGGTCAGCATGGTACTCAGAGTTGCCCGATCACACGATTGGCCATCGAGTTGTACAAACTCTCCAATTACATGGAGTGGATTGCAGTCATGTTCGGTGGCGCCCACAGGGAAGAGTGGGCGTCTATTACCTGGAAATGGCTTCGAGTCCCCGCCCAACGCGGGTGATCTACGATCGAAAAGACTCGACTGCTGCCCGAATGTCAGTTGAGCAATTTGATTGGTCACTCCTCAGCCGATGTCGAGTGATTCATCTCACCGGCATTACTGCAGCGCTTTCACCATCTTGTTATGAATTGGTCCGAGAAGCTATTCGGCGAAGCAAACAACTCGGCGTTAAGATCGTTTTTGATGTGAATTTCAGATCGCTACTCTGGTCCGCCGACGTTTGTCGGAGCCAGTTAGAACCATTAATCTGCCAAGTAGACACATTGCTGATCAGTTTGCGCGACGCTAAAGGCGTTTTCGGGTTGTCGGGTTCTGATCGAGACATACTCTGCCAGTTGCAATCACGTTTCGGGTTGCAACGGGTTGCTATGACGATCGGTGAACGCGGTGCACTCGGTGCAGACGGCGCCGAAATCTATGTTGCCCCAGGTTGGCCTGTAACAATCGTAGATCGCATCGGCGCCGGTGACAGCTTCGCCGCGGGCGTAGTTTGCGGACTGTTGGAAGATGCCTTCGCGAAAGGCCTTGAATACGGCGTGGCGATGAGCGCGCTTAAGCTCACCACTGCGGGCGATATTTTCAGGTTAAGGCGCGAGGATGTTTTAGCGTTAATGCAAAAGGCCCAACAAACCCTGATTCGCTGATTCCACCCGGTTCGGAACTGGTGGGCGCGGTTTCATTTTCGGTTTCCTCGGCTGAGCAAGAGCCTTTTTTCTTGCTGCTTCCCAGAGAAATCTTCGCGCATGGCTTATTGTTAGCGGGTTAGGACGCAGTGACCACCGTGTAGTGTATCTAGCAGAGGATTTCAGAACAAGCGCACAAGCGAAGGAGGTAATCGAACGCATCTGGGAAAGGGTAAAGGGTATGGTTAACGAAACATTTATGCCGCCGGGTCTCTTCCGCTTAGGTGAAAAGCCTTTTTTGGGCTCCAGATACCTGAGGCGACGCGCGGCAGCGTAATTCTCGGGACTACGCAGCTTGAAACAGCGGGCGGCCAGATAGCTCTGGTGCTCGGAAAAGCACTCGCAGAAGCCCTGGAGTTAGTAAAATCCTCCGATGTAGATGCTGTTGTCAAGGCCGCAAGGCAGCGGGCCGAAGAGATTGTAAAGGACCTTGACGAACTTGGCACCTGGCGTCCTGATGAACAGGCGACAAGATGCGCAATATGTTTAAAAGATTTACCCTGGTACAAACCTTGGCTAAGGCATCATTGTAGATCTGCGGTCGGGTAATCTGTGGCAAATGCTTGATCAGAGAGAAAAAGGAGCGGGTGGACTCCCCTTGAAGCGTCCCGACTCCCTTCTTAAACACTTAAGAAGAGGCGATGACAATGCCGAGACGGTTCCTATCTGCACAGAGGTGTCAAAATAAAACCTTAGTGCGCGTTTAGGACTTGGGGCAATGTGTTCGCGCCATATTTCCGCTTCACGACGCCTCGCTTAACGTAACCTCAGATCCGCGTCTAGTACAACGCCAGATATTCCCTTGAAAGACTATCGCACTTGAGAGCAAGGCTCTGCCGCTTTGGACTGGTAGCTTACCATAAAAAGTCTTTCATTAAATCGCAACGGAGTGATAACTCCGTAGCAGATTACCAAGCTCCTCCTCCCATGAACAATGCGACAAACAAACTCGGCTGGGCGTTGGTCGGCGCCAGTGATATCGCCAAGACGCGCATGCTCGAAGCGATCAATTGTCAGCCTGATAGCCAAGTAGTGGCTGCTTTCAGCAGCAAACCAGATCGTGCTCAGCAATATGCTCAAGAAAATCAGGTCGAAAAAGCCTACCATGACCTGGGCGAACTCTTGGCTGATCCCGAGATCGACGTAGTTTATATTAGCACGACGAATGATTTACATGCCTCGCAAGCTATTGCGTCCGCGAAAGCAGGCAAACATGTTCTTTCCGAAAAGCCTCTTGCCTTAAACTTGGCAGACGCCCGTGAGATGGTGGAGCAAGCTGGCCGCCAAAATGTCGTGCTTGGAACGAATCATCACCTTCGCAATGCAGCCACCCACAGAACTCTGCGCCGCCTGACCAAAGAGGGTGTCATTGGCCAACCTTTAGCGGTGAGGGTGTTTCACGCCGTTTATCTTCCTCCCCGGCTACAAGGTTGGAGACTAAATCAAGCTGAATCCGGTGGCGGCGTTATCCTAGACATTACAGTACATGATGCCGACACTCTTCATTTTATTTTAGATGACAACGTCACCGACGTTATGGCGCGTTCCGTCCAGCAAGGATTAGGTACAGGCCAGCTGGAAGATGCAGTCATGGGCGTCATGCATTTCCAGAAAGGCACGCTTGCCATGTTCCACGACGCTTTCACGATCAAACATGCGGATACGGGGGTAGAGATCCACGGAACTGAGGCATCGCTGATCGGTCGCGGTATTATGACCCAAGATCCAATCGGCCAAATAGTTTTGCAAAAAGACGGTAAGACAACTGAGATCGACGTTGGTCAAGCTGAGGACCTATATGCGCACGCGGTCCGGCATTTCAATGATGCTGTTCATAGGAAGGGAAAACCTTTCGCAACCGGAGAAGACGGAGTCCGCTCTTTGGCAGTCGCCTTAGCGGTTCGTGAATCAGCCAATTCCGGCAAACGCGTTGCGGTCCAATATTAATAAAGAGCAATGGCGCGCGCACGGGTTATTGATTTGGATTTGGTCGGTGAATTGATCTCTGATGGTGCTTCGATCACTATTAGCTCATCCAGCGGTTTGGGATGTCCAGACGCTACTTTAAAAGCGATCGGGGAGTTCTTCTTGAAAAATCGTCATCCGAGAGACATCACATCGATTCATCCAATCGCCGCTGGCGACATGTACGGGATCGGCGGCATTGACCATCTTGCGCGTCCTGGTCTCTTAAAACGAGTGATCGCAGGCTCACTCCCGAGTGGCCCATCCTCGATGCCAAGCCCCCTGATTTGGCAGCGTATACTCGCGGACGAAATCGAGGCGTACAATCTGCCTAGCGGAATCATCTTCCACATGCATAGGGAAGGTGCTGCCAGCCGTCCGGGAGTATTGAGCAAAGTCGGAATGGACACATTCGTCGACCCGAGACAACTAGGGGGGCGGATGAATGGATCTACTCCTGAAGGCTATGTACGTTTGGTCGAATTCGAAGGTGACTCATGGCTGTTTTATCCGGCTATCAAGCCTGACGTGGCAATTATCCGGGGCACTACGGCGGACGAGCATGGCAATATCTCTATGGAACACGAAGGAGCTTATCTCGGCGCGTTGGACCAGGCGCTTTCGGCTCGCAACAACAGCGGCAAAGTAATTGCCCAAGTTAAAAGAATGGCAGCTTCAGGAACGCTCCGGCCACAAGATGTTCGTGTTCCCGGTATTTTAGTTGATTACATTGTAGTTGATCCAGACCAGAAACAGACTACTCAAACCGAATACGATCCAGCCATAAGCGGCGAGATTTTTCGACCTGAATCCAGTTTTAGTCCGGTTGCGTGGGGTTTAGACAAAATCATTGCCAGGAGAGCCGCAGTCGAATTAACACAAGACGACGCAGTCAATCTTGGGTTCGGAATTTCAGCGTTAGTGCCACGGGTTTTGCTGGAGGAAGGGTTACATAAGCAAGTCACCTGGGTGATTGAACAAGGCGCAGTAGGCGGTATGCCACTGCTTGGTTTCGCATTCGGTTGCGCCTCTAATGCTGATGCGATCGTTACCTCTCCGGATCAATTCACTTTTTTTCAGGGCGCGGGATTTGATTGCAGTTTCCTTTCCTTTTTGCAAGTGGACCGGGAAGGGAGCGTGAATGTTTCCAGGTTAGCTTCCCGCCCGCACGTCACGGCGGGAGTGGGCGGTTTCATTGACATCACTTCGTCAGCCAAATCGCTCATTTTCTGCGGCTACTTTACAGCCGGGGGATTAGATCAACGCGTGAAAGACAATCAGCTGCTTATTGTTAAAGACGGTAAGACTCGCAAATTCGTTGACAAAGTCGAACATGTCACGTTCAGCGGACGTCGGGCTCGTATACAGAAGCAAAAGGTCCTCTACGTTACCGAGCGATGCGTTATTGAGTTACAATCGGACGGGTTGGTGGTTATCGAAATAGCACCAGGAGTGGATCTGAAAAGAGAGGTCCTTGCGCAATCAGATGCTCAATTGCTTGTCAGCCCAAACCTGAAAGAAATGGATCGACGCTTGTTTGATCCAAGGGTCACAGGACTTCAATTGAGATCCCGCCAGCCAACACAATAAAAATACCACACTCGCTTCAGGCGGCCGGTCAAGTTACACCACTCAGCACTTAGAGAAATCCATCTGAAATCCTGATATAAACACAATCAAAGTGAGCGATGCGAAGCGTAGATTCCGATTTTCTCAGTCTAACATCCTTGGAAGCGAGAACCTTGGAGGCTGTTTTTGAACGAATGTTTCCGGCAGATGAAAACGGTGCTGGGGCTGTGCAAATTGGCGCAGCGCGGTACGTGGATCGTGCGCTCGCCGGGGCATATGCAGACAGGATTATCGATTACCAAAACGGACTAGCTGCCCTTAGTACCGAGTCGCGCCATCGCTTTGGTAAGGTTTTCCCGGAAATCGCGGAGGAACAGCAGTGCGAGATTATACGGGACCTTGAGAAAAAATGCCTCCTTGAATTCGACGGTAACAGGTTTTTCGAACTGTTGCGTAGCCACTTGCAAGAAGGACTTTTTGCCGACCCTGAATACGGAGGGAATCGGGACAAGCTAGGTTGGAAATTTTTGCGGCACCCTGGAGTCTGGTTGGAAAACTCTGCTGAAGAGAACCTCACCGATAAAGAGGTTGATAAGGGTGGTAAAATTCAATCGTTGGGAGATCTAGGAAGTAATTGGAAGATCAGGCAAGAACCAGTCAATGGCTATGATCCTCTTCGGGGCTCGCTGCCACCTTCGACGGAAGTAGATGTGATTCTCGTGGGTGTCGGGTCAATAGGCGCGATTGTTGCGCCGATTTTCGCTAAAGCCGGCCTGCGTGTGATCGGCCTCGAACCAGGGCCTTATCGCCGCAACGGTGACTATTTACCTGACGAGTTAGGGGCGGCTTATTATTGCCGGGCCAATATGGGTCCGAAATTCGCAAGCGAGATCCCTCGTTGGCGTCGCGCAGAAAACGAGCCTACTCAGGAAGCAACCTTTTCTCTGGGGCGCATGATGAATAGCGTGGGCGGCTCAATGATTCATTATGGCGCCTGGATGCGTCGCTTTCATTCGCACCATTTTCGGATGGAGAGTTATATATCTGATCGTTGGGGAACGAATGTTCTGCCTGAGCGATGCCGTGTTGCTGACTGGCCTGTCAGTTATGAGCAACTTGAGCCCTATTATACACTACTCGAGGAGCAGATTGGAATCGCGGGCGACGACACGAATCCTTTCGTCCAGCGAAGCCGTCCATTGCCCATGCCGGCGACTCGGCCATTTCGGCTCGGTGAATGCTTCCGGGAAGCGACAACAGCTTTAGGACTACATCCCCACCCTGTTGCTGTCGGCATGAATACAAGGCCATACCGAGGTAGACCAGCAAGTACTTACACGGCTTGGAGCAACGGATTTGGATCGTATACCGGCGATAAATGGGACCCTTCCCTGACGTGCGTACCAGAAGCGCTAAGGACAGGCAATTTTGATCTTAGAACCCAATGTCGCGTCATTCGCATTCTCAGTGACTCAGAAGGGCACGTTGACGGCATCGAATAATATTGATGCTGCCGGTAAAGCTCAAATCCAGAGAGCTCGCACAGTAATACTTTCAGCTTATACGTTTGAGAATGTCCGCCTGCTGTTTCTTTCTGCTGATACCAAACATCGGCGCGGATTAGGTAACAATTCCGGCCAGCTTGGCCAAAATTTCATGACGAAAATGTTTGC
>JAFAXJ010000401.1 GCA_019241095.1 Verrucomicrobiota bacterium
TGGTGTCCGGCGGAATGGCAGCGTTTGTCGGAGGTGATGCGGACGCGGTATGTAAACTCGCAATCGATACTGATCTTGATATTGCTAACATCAATTCTCCTGGCCAGATAGCTTTATCTGGCCCTACCCTAAACATTCAAAAAGCGATAGAACTCGCAAAATCATACGGCATAAGAAGAGCGGTACCGCTAAACGTAGCAGGAGCGTTTCATTCGCGCTGGATGAAACAGGCTGAAGAGAAATTGAGGCGCGATCTTGCCAAAGCCCAAATCGCGGAGCCCAGGGCCACAGTGGTCGCCAATGTAACCGCGCGTCCAGCTCTGGATGTTGATGAAATTCGTAAAACATTAACAGAGCAGGTCAGCGGCTCGATCCGTTGGGTGGAGAGCATTGAATATTTGTTAGATCGTGTGGGCTGTGATCTTTTCCTGGAACTCGGCCCTGGTGAAGTCGTAGCCGGCCTTGTCAATAGAATCCGCAAAGGCGCGAAGGTTATTTCGCTCGGGGATGTGGCCTCACTAGAAGCGGGCCTGAAGGATCTTAAGGAAGAACTCAAATGAGCTAGCGAGCAAAGCCTCCCGATTCTTCTGCTTTGCTCCGATATCGCATTGAGCCCTGCTCTCGGTCTCACCCAAATACGGATATGGCCTTGAGACCTGTCCCTAATACCCTTCTACATATGACCTGTCCCTATTTCTTTGAATCATATTTTTTAGCGGTTCAAGTGTGATCTGTCCCTATTTGTGGCCCTTAAGGGCGACGCCGGTCGGCTTGGAATCAGATTCGATATTTAAGATTGATTATCGGCGGAAATGCATATGACCTGTCCCTATTTTTTTAAATCCTGGCGAACTCAACTGGCGCAATCCCCCAAAAGTCGGGAACAGCCATACCAAGGTTTCGTCGGTCTTCGGGATATCGGAACAAGGTGCCTATCCCGACAACGAGAACTGACAGCGGATAGAACCTGTCCCTATCTCAGCTTCTCCGTCAAATCGGGGGAGGCTCAAACTTCGGAGCAACTATAAGAACTGATAGCGGATAGAACCTGTCCCTATCTCAGCTTCTCACCCTGTATTTGTTTAGCGGATCAAGTGTGACCTGTTCCCCTATCTGTTGCCCTTGATAGGCGACGCCGGTCAGCTTGGAATCAGATTCGATATTTAAGGTTGATTGTCGACGGGATTACTTTAAAAAGAATGGCCCTGAATGCAGGTGCGCCGGTTCGCTGTCTTGCTCTGGTTGGCAGCCTTTTTTTCAGGGTGTGTCAGTACTACGCCTCCTTACGTCTACCATTATGTTCCAGGGCGCACTGCAACGCTTGAGAACGGGTTGGCAGTGCCTCCCGTCTATGCACCTCATATTGTCATATCTGCAATAGCTGCCGGGAATGATTTAATCGGAAAACCCTATCGATACGGCGGGGGACATCAAACCTATTACGATACGGGATATGACTGTTCAGGGGCGGTTTCTTATGTCCTTCACGCGATTGGACATCTGCATACCCCTACTCCATCAAATGAATTGCGGGACTACGGCGAAAACGGTCCCGGACGATGGATTACGGTTTACGCCAGCAACGGCCACGTTTTTATGGTGGTAGCTGGTTTGCGCTTCGACACTGGCTACGGCTCTGGATCCAGTGGCCCCCAATGGCTCACCAGAAGCAGGCCGGCAGACCGGTTCGTTATGCGGCATCCGCCTGGGCTCTAATGCACAGCAACAGCATTGGGTCGGCTTTCCGATGCGGTCAATTCCTGAGCTTACGGCGTTAACAGGCCTATTTGCCGGCTAAACGATCGTCAAACCTGTAGTAAACAAAGGATACGGCTATCAGAATTGCACCTAAAATCAAACAGGACAGGATGCGATAAGGTGTGGAGACCTGGGCCGTGTCATAGGCAAGCACCTTCAGAACAGTGATGAATAATATGATAATCGCTCCCATTCTGTAAGCTTTACGTCGAAAACTAACCCCAATCAGCATGAGACCAGTTGAATATAACGTCCAAAGCACAGACATTCCAGCTGCACCGGCTAGACGAATATATTGCTGTGTAAATCGATGTAACTCCAGATTAGCAAATATAAAAAGGCTTATGAGCGCCAGGATTTCAATTAGTTGCCTGAAAAAAGTGTGATGAATCGGGGCTGTCTGATCCATCCAGGCAATAACGAAAAGACTCGAGATTAAACTCAGACCTGATACCCAGCGCGATAATAGATCGTGTGAGAAAAGATAAGTATACTCGAAGGCTTGAACACTCGCGAAGTAGTTGCACACGACTGTCACCGCAATGATGAATGTCGCCACTAGCAAGTTTTTGTCTTCGCCTCGAGCAGCGGCAATATACAAGGCTATCAATTGGGCTGACCAAAAAAGAGTTAGCCAGCTCGCCACGAGGATTTGCGCCCAAAACACGAGCAAGAAAATCAAAGCCTGCGTTACCAGCCAACTAGAGATTGTTCTGCTTTTTCTGACTGAACTGATTCCGATAAGCAGCGTAGTAGCTGCATAGATCAAGCTAACAAAGGCAAGCGGATGTTTTTCATATCGGAGCAGCATTCCCGAATACTGACAACAAAGCAGCCCGTTCAAAACCGCTAAAAGGAAGCCCTGAATGCTGCCCAACTCTGCCCGAAAAATACGGCGCAGAAAAGGCATCAGCGAATAAGCTGCAAATAGAAATTGTATAAAAACGAACGCTTCCAGAAACCATGGCTGCCGGTACCCTGCTTCTATCCACAGGGCGAATGATAGCCAGGTGAGCAGGGCGCTGCTGGCGTAGAGTTGGCGCCATCCTTTTGCATAAGCAACGATTTGTCCGGCCAACGTCAGGATCACTAGATAAGGTAGAAAGAACCAATGATCTACGTGCTCGGAATCGAACAGAACCGGCGCAAGAAAACCGGCTGTAAAGCTCAGGATCGCCAACGTTTGCGATCCCCAAAAACTGGCCAGAGTGCCTCCGAACAAGGTCACCAGAAGGATAAGCACTAATGACAAGCTCAATGGTAATAGATGGTGAATCTCAAATCCGGCATAACTGGTCAGGTAGAGCGACCCAAGACCCACGGCCGCCATACCGATATCGAGTCCCATCCAACGACGTTGGCGACAAAGATGAGCTAGAAGCAAGCTCACAGCTCCGGCAATAAACCCGATTGTAATTTGAACCGCTGGTCCAATCCATTGTTCGTCGAAAGCATATTTAAGAAAAAATCCGAGGCCAATAACCAGCGTCAGAGATCCGACAACGAGGAACCAGCGTCGGCCCACGTTGCGCTCGGCGAACAAAGTATCATTTCGGCGTTCCTCTGCCCCGGTCTCATGAGTTGCTAAAGGAGGATTTCCGATCAGGTGGGCCGGAACAGGGGGCGGTCCTTCTTGAAGCGGTGCGGATACGGAGGTTTTCGTTGATGTAGTGAAAGCCGAGAGATCAGCTTTGAGAATGTTTAATTCGGTTCGAAGTTGCTCGACTTCCTTCCAGAGTGCTAGATCCAGACCGCAGTTTTTGCAGAAACTATCGCTAATGTCGGCCTGACATCTGGGGCATTGCATGACAGATCAAATCGCACAATCACCGAAAAACGAAAATCGAGCGTTCATTGCGCTTGTGTTTTCGTAAAGAGCCCATAAGCAGCTACCGGCAATTAAGAGCGCACCCGCTTAAAAAACAAGGGCCGGATCTCCACCCGGCCCCTGATTAAGACTAAAACAGGTTCTAAAACAAGGTTATTGCGAGACGGCTGTCTGTGACACCAACTGGTTTCGATTGGAGCGCAGATCGCCGCCGGTGCGTTTATCCGGATAAGGTTTGTCGCCCTTTAACCCCCTCCAGATGGTCCGGTTGAAGGCATCCGGATCTTTCAAATTATCTTCTTTGCTGAAGTCAAACCTAGCAGTCACCTTAGCCCAGTAGCCTCCGCCATGAGTAGAACGGCCGCCCTCGCGTGAGGTCGATGCCGGCCGTGGGACCGGCAAAGTCGTGCCATTAATGCGGTAGAGAGATGGCGCTGAAGTAAAGGTCCAATCCGTTTGATTCAGGTCAAAACAGGTTGCCATGGGCCGAGCCGTCGCGGTGTTGAGGTTTATATGCTCGAGACCAAGAACATCCTCAATCGTCCGGATAAGATTCACGTTGTGAAATGATCTGATACAAGAGCCCCGTGCTTGACATACGGACCGACTACGTAAGCGGTGGATCGATGAGCGTCCACGTGATCACCTCCATCCTGCGAATCGTCTTCGCAGATAAAGATCAAAGTGTCGTCCTTGTATCTGCTGTGGGCAATGCGGTCGACTAAGTTTGCGACAGCATAATCGTTATCCGATTGCTGCTTTTCAGGCGTGTTCAGATTATTAAGGGCCTTCCCAAAATTTCCCATATGGTCTTCCATCAAACGAACGAAGTTCAACGTTGGGAACGTATTATTTTTTTCGAAGGTGTTGAATTCGCGCTCCCATTCGAACTCTCGATAAAAGTCCGGTATAGTTGTGTAAAAGCTCCAGAAGTACGGATCAAAGTTTTGCAAAAGCAGGGCCTTGGAAGGAAATTCTACCTGCAAACCTTTGGAGTATGGATAGGGCTCATCGGGTAAAGTCGCTCCACCCATATCGCGACTGATCGGCATAGAACCCATAATCACGAATAGTGAGACCTTTGCGTACTGCGGCATCCCAAAGGTAGCCTGTACCCTCTTCATTGTTCGGTCCATCTGGGGCGTCTACATCAGCGTGACCAGGCAGAATATTTGGATCATTTTGTGTGGAAGGATTAGCTGCAATGCGTTCCTGAAGTGTGGAGTAACCGATATTCACGTCTCGGTTTGTCCCCTCGGCATCATAGGCATAGCCGTGGCCTGAGTAGTTCAGGATTATTGATTTTATGTTGTAGTCTGCCTCTCGTGCAGCCAAGCTCCACTGCCAACCATTGCCACTCACATCGCCAGGTGTGTAGAAGTTGTCCAGGTTAACAAATTGTGTAGCCAACTTATGATAATTCGGTGTGATGCTCTGACCGAATTGTGTAATATATGGATCTCCATTACCCTGGCCTAGATCACCTAGCACCTGATCATACGTTCTGTTTTCCTTAACGATGTAAATCACGTGTTTGATGCGTTTGCGAAGCTCACTCATCACTTGCTCATCGGAGGGATCGGGCAAAGTAGTGAAATAATTATTTGCAGCGACCGTGCGTGTCAGATCCGCAATGGTCGTTGCGTCCGGCAGAGGAAAGCTGAGTAAACTACTAGTCTCCAACCGATAAACATAATTATTGGAAGCATTTATTTTCTCTAAAGGATTGGGTCCAGCAGGATTTTTCTCATTAATTACATACAGCCACTTACCGTCGCCGCTTACTGAAACGCAACTCGGATAGAACGTCGTTGGTAAAAGACCCAAGACTTGACCAATATCCGGAGAACTCAAAGTGATAACTGCTACACAGTTAAGTGCTCCGTTCGTCACATACAAATATTTCTCGTCAGGAGATAAGCAAAGACTATTCGACGCACTTCCACGATACGGTTTCAAACGAGCGGTAATGTAGTCTGGACCGATAGTTGAGATTGATGAAATCACGGTATCGAGTTCAGTATTGATGATGTCGATTTTATCTTCGAAATCCTCAGTGACATATAAACGGGATTGAGACTTGTTGAGGACCAAGCGATTCGGACTACCGGTAACCTTAATTCTTCCAGAGAGCGAAAGTGTCGTACCAGAAAGATTGAGCACATCGATCTCGCGATCCCTGAGGCTTGAAACATAAGCTTTACTGCCATCTTTGATCGTGATCCAGAAAGGATATTCGCCTCCGGGAACGCCAGTCATTGACGGGTTGAGGATACCAGGTCGAAGATCGAGTTCGCTTTTCACTGAACGGCTAGCGACGTCGATAACAGAAACAGAGTCGTTATAGAGGTTGGTTACCAGCAACGTTTTGCCTTCCGGAGTGATAGCTAATCCGGATGTTCCAGGAGGTACGTCAGTAGGGGTTACACTATTAGTCTTGCCTTTATGCCCAAGGGCAATCGGGACACCCGATTCCTCCCAGGCTGCCTGACTGGAAACGTAAGAATAAGTATGCACGTTGTCGTCCTGACCCCCGCCGACGAAAAAGGTTTTCCCTAGGGATCGAAAACCATTCCAACGAATGTGTTTGGAATTTTGATCACCTGTTGCTGGAGTGGCGCCGTGTGATACGTCGAAAACAAACAAATATTGCCCTCCAGCACCGGCCGGCGTTGAGCCGGTTCGGTCGTTAGGAAGGTTGTACCCGCCAGTAACGCAAGAAGTGTCTTGTTATCGGGACTTAACAGGGTTGTCACCCCTCCGCTTGGGCGAAAGAGCGGAACACTGGTAAGACCTGGATTGAAGACCTGGATTTGCGAACCGGGGACCGCTGTGGGAGTAATTTTCTGACCTGCAGGAATATATTCGGAGGTGACGGAAGTGCTCCCTGTCTGGGCGACAGAGAATGATACAAGAAAGCTGAGGCTCGCAGCTCCAAGCACAATATTCCAGAGATTTTTCGGGTGTTTTGGCATATCCTTAGTCATTGGTCGGCGCTTCAAGATAAGTGATCCTCATTGCTTCAACTATGAAGCCATGCTCACTAGAAAAGCCGGAACAACGACTAACAAACCTCAGGACGAGCTGCTCGTCGCCCCAGGATTTGTTACTTTTTCTCAACGGAATCGAGAGTGTGCACCGCCTGGAAGCAGGCCGCATTCCGGACGATCGACCAACTTCATTTATCGTGAGACATTACCCCGGAAGCAGCTCGGCACAATTTGAGCGCAGGTCCGTTGCGAACCATCGGGTAAGGAAGATTACCTTTTAAGCGCCCTCACATAATGCGATTGCAAGTTGCCTCCGGTTCGTTGACTCCTAACAACACAGAATTTCGGTGCTAGACCAAAGTTTCCGTATCTGCCGGCAACAGCTCGCGACGCAGGTTTCTCCAGGCTCAAATCTAACTCGCTGAACAGCGGGTCGACAGCGGAGCGCGACAGAATTCTTGCGACCTGCCCTCCCGTTCTCTAACGCGGTATTACTTTGGTATTCGATGCCTCTTTCTGGAGTTCGCGTTGAAATTTCTGAACCTTTGGGGCAACTACCAGTCTGCAGTATCCTTGGGTGGGATTCTTCGCGAAATAATCTTGATGGTAATCTTCCGCCTTATAGAACGCTTGCAAGGGCTTGATCTCAGTCACAATGGGATCAGGCCAATCCTTCTGAGCTTCAGCTTTGATTTTCTCAGCTGCCGCCTTTTGAGCATCGTCCTTATAGAGAATGATCGAACGATATTGGGTACCTTCGTCAGCACCTTGACGGTTCAGCGTTGTTGGATCGTGCGCGTGAAAGAATTTTCTAAGAAGATCCTCGTAACTGACCCCGCTCGGATCAAACTCCACACTTACGACCTCTGCATGGCCCGTTGAGCCGGTACATACCT
>JAFAXJ010000647.1 GCA_019241095.1 Verrucomicrobiota bacterium
AAACCGATTACGGAACGATCGGTTTAGATATCGGTAAGGCACGGCAGTTCCTTATTTTTCCGAAATCTCTAGCGCATTTTTCCGGGTTGCGGGTCGTGGGTGTGAAATATGAGTTGATTGCCTCAGTTCCTTTATCAAAGCCCAAATCAGATTCTAAACGCCAAGTTCCGGAATCTGCCCCTGAGAAGACGGCGGCTCCTGTTCCAAACGGGGAGAGGATCCCTCGCATACGAATTGATGATACGACGGTTCCCGTAGCAAAAGTGGATACGGAACGAAGTAACGATTCAGTTACCGAGAAAGCTGCATCCGACAATCTGGTCGATTTTCCGAGTCCTCCACCTCCCGAACCTGTGGATCAACGAATCGTCACGCTGAAAAACCAAATCCGGACTGCTTTATCTCTGCTTGAAGAGGGTAAACACATTCAAACTTACAATCTGTTGAAGAAAGTCTTAGAGGGGTAGTTGCAGGCAAAAGCGTATCGGCTTCAGACGATCTGCAGCGTCCTTGAGTTACCCTGCTGCTTCGATGCGGCTTCTCGAAATAGACAACAACATTGAAGTCGCAAGCCCTTCAAATTGTTCGTGACATCTACCTGAGCGATCGAATAAAGGCTTAGTCGCGAGCCCAAGAACCCCGGGCTGCTGACAGGAGAAAGACAAATGTATTTGACACGTCATGCCACCATAGTGGTGGCGATCATTTCGTTAACAGTTTTATGTACCGGAAAGGTGCAAGCCGAGCCCAAGACGAATTTGCTTTCGCAATGGGACAATGGTTCCGATGCGGCGGCGATTGCTAAGCTCGGGGAGATGTTCGTTGCCGCTGGAGGCAAGTGGGAGTCGACCTCTATTGCGGGTCACACGGCCAACACACTTGCCAAGCTTCGCGCCGATGTCGTTTCTGGCAATCCGCCCCCCGCTGTGCAACTGAAAGGGCCCGAAATTGCTGAATGGAACGCCACGGGCATGACGCTCAACCTCGATAGCATTGCCGAGAAGGAAAACTGGGATGGGCTCGTCGCTAAAGAACTCTTGCCAATCATGAAGCCTAAAGGCGACTGGGTTGCGGTGCCGATGAATATTCATCGGATCAATTGGCTCTGGGCGAGCAAGAAGGTTTTGGATCAAGTGGGAATTAAGGAAATGCCTAAAACCTGGGCCGAATTCAATGCGGATGCCGAAAAGGTGAAAGCTGCGGGCATTATTCCCATCGCGCATGGCAGCGCAGATTGGACGGACGCCACGACTTTCGAAGTCGTCGTTTATGGCATGGATATTGACCTTTTCCGCAAGGCTTTCGTTGAAGGCGACGTCGATGCGATGCGCAGCCCCAGGATGGTCGCTGCTTTCGAACAGTATCGCAAGATGATCAATTGGATGGATCCTGGAATCGCTGGGCGCACGTGGGACGCTGCCGCCAATCTGATGCTGACCGGGAAAGCCGCATTCTTCATTATGGGCGATTGGTCCATCGGGACATTTAATGCCGGCGGCTTTAAAGAGGGTGTTGACTATCTTTGCAGCCAGGCGCCGTCCGATAATGGCAAGCCCGGGTTCATTCTAAACAGTGATTCGGTTGTCTTTTTTAAGCAGAAGGATCCCGATTATCTCGCCGGCTCGAAGCTTCTTGCCCATTTGATTATGACCAAAGATTTCCAAACGATTTTCAACCAGGCTAAGGGCTCGATTCCTGCAAGGCTGGATGTCGATCTGAGTCAAGGGTTTACTCCTTGTCAGCAAAAGTCACAGCGGGACTTGGAGGCTTCTACGAAAGCCGGTACATTGGTGCTTAGCTTTGCTCACAACATGACCATCCTGCAGAAATATCGAGGCGCTGCGATGGAAGTGATTACGGAGTTTGTCAACACACCCAAAATGGCTGCCGCCGATGCTGCTAAGCAGATGGCCGATGCGGTTGATGCGCAGAAATAGTACTAGCAGGCGGGGTATTGCCGTTGCCGATAACACCGCAGCGATCTGCCTCAGGCGTTAAGACGCAGAGCGAGATGAAGACAGTTCGAAAAAGAAATTTTTCGAGGCTTTACTATACAAGGGAAACGGGCTGGGCGCGTGCGCCTCACAGTGCTCAGGCAGCGAGAGAGTGCCGACGATGGCGGTCGAGCCCTTAACTTTCGCTTCCGCGAGGATCGCAGAAAACCGGAGCCGCCCGTTTCGCGAGCGGCTCACGGCCGTCCTG
>JAFAXJ010000495.1 GCA_019241095.1 Verrucomicrobiota bacterium
TCCAGATGTGGTTCTCCGTTTCGGTTTCTTTCTCCTAAAACGGCCAGCATCGGAAGATCCAGGAAATAAGCCTGTCCGAGGCCCGCCGTCGGACTGTTCACGTCGCTGTTGGGAACTTCAGTAACCGGGTTGGTTTCGGGCAGTGAAGGATATCCCATGTTCCCACTGCCTGGATCATCGATCACGGTCGGAACACTGTTGCCAGTGTCTGTCCCGTCGATTCGAACCAATTCGCCGTAATCTTTGAAGGACACCTCGTGGCGCGCTGCATTATTGAAAATGTAACCGCTCGCAGGATAATCCTCCGGCTCGAAGTTTTTGTTCACTAACAATCCTCGTCCAGCTTTTACTAACAAAGTCTTTTCGGTGTAATCGGTTGCTGTACCGGAAGCACAGAACTGGTGTCCGGCGTCGCTTTCCTCCGAATTTGAATAATAGTTAGCCCCTGTCGCGAAGGTGTTGGCCAGCAATTGAGTATTGTGCGCTACCGAATTATATTGCGGGCTGGTGAATACACTCCCGTCCGCATTGTTGTAGAACAAACTCGCAAAGGGTCCGAAATGCGTGCTGCTTCCGAGCATCGAATCAAATGTTTTATTCTCCTGCTCGATAAAGATTACCGTCTTGATCTTTTTTGAAGGCTCCTGTCCGCCAATAGGCACTACGGAGCGATCAGGACTGGTTATCGTGCTGAAGTTGTAAGCTAGGACATCATCTTTGCCCAATATGAGGTTGTTGAGTACAACTTTCTGGACTGTGCCAAAGATGAAGTTAGAATCTGTAAACGATTGGACGCCAGTGGCTGCAGGCGCATTGACAGCCTGGATGCTCTGAGGATTAACATCTTCGCCAATCCCTTTCGCGTTGACGATATACAGGACTTTGTCGTCTGGACTCAAAGCCAAGGCTGAAGGCCACCAACCGCTCGGAATTCGATTTAGAAGTTTCGGACTGGTTGGCTCAGCGGTGTCTAAAACAGCTACCGAATTGATGCCTGCTTCAGCTACATATAGCCGCCGGCCGTCTTTTGAAGAAACCAAGGCATCAGGGTAAGTTCCTTTGACAGAATTCTCAGGACGTGTCGAAGAGGAACGCAAGAGGGAATCAAATGACAGATATTGGACTAACGGGAGATCAATTTTTCCAATTGGCATCCCGGCTTCCAAGTCAATTACACCCAAGCTCTCATCATTTGCGCAAGCAACATAAAGAATCTGACGTCCTTCTGATCGGACAGTTGCCATCGCAGAAGGATGTGTATCGCCAACCTGAAAATAATGATCTAGTTCCCTACCCTCATCAATCGCGCGAATTAGTTGGCCATGCGTCGGGTCACCATCAGAAATTTGAAAAACCGACACGGAAGATGATTTCGGAGCATTGCCTTCTTTGCTTGTTTGAGGTACAAAAAATCCGGACGGCAGATTTGGATTTCTTGTTGTTCCGAGCGCAGCCAGGCAGCCTTTATCGTCATAAACAGGAGTAGCAAACTTGTATGCGGTCAGACCCCAATTAGTCAGGCAAATTCTTCTCCCATCAGAGCTGACCGATACTCCGTATGGGAAGTAGCCGGCGGGATATTGCGCAATGACTTGACTTTTTGTCGTGTCGATTACAGCGAGGCTGTTATCCCCGTTACAGGCTACATACAGGAACTTTGAATCCGGGCTCAACGCCATACCGGCGGGAAATGTGCTTTTGTATCCGCTGCTGAAACTCGAGACCCCCGTGCTGCTGGCCGGACTGGGAATGGATTTGAAATTGAACGTCGGCGCTGGGATAAAATGACTAACCCAACCTTCGTTGAGCGGCAACGTGGGATCAATCGTGATAGCCGCCGGGTTTGTTGCGGCCGATATCGTCCCATCGGCAGTGAGTTTAAACACTTTGATACTGTTATCGCCGCCTCCGGAAGCATATAGCGTGTAACCGCCTGCCGAGCTCGATATCGCCTCCAAACCAACAAAGAATCTTCCCGCGGTATTAATCTGGGAAGCAACTCTCATCGGAGACGTCGAAGTATCGAGAACGGATAAACTGTACCCGCCCCTGTTCATCGGATTTTGCAGAGAAGTCAGAGTCCCGTTTCGTTCATCGTTGTTGGAGATAATAGCGTATTTACCGTCCGGGGTCAGCGAGATGCCGAGCGGGTTCATGCCAACCTGCGTACTAATCCCCGCCGGTTTGAGAACGCGTCCGTTTGGCAGCACCCCATGGAAGTAATCCTTGTCTGCCGAATCAACGAATTTGCTCGGGCCGGCGAAAAGCTCAGCTCCTTCATACCCAGGGGTGGGTTCCGAAGTTCCAATAACAGGACTTCCTAACGCGCCCCAGTTGTAAGATGTAACGAGCGGAGCAAAGTTGTCGCCCGTCAATCCGACATTTTTCTCAATGTCCGTGCTTAATCTCTCTTTGGCAAACAAAGGGCAGGCCAAAACGAGGCTGCCGGCCAGACTGGAAATGATAAAGCCGTACCTGATAAATAACATGGTTTAAATTCGCCAACCTTAGAAGCCTTGCGCGGCGCCCGGAAGCCACTCCTTGATAGGTTTAGCAATTGTTTTTTTGGCTTAAGCCGACAACCGCTGCCCTGCTATTTTCTCTAACACACGTAAAGGCGATTTTTCTGGGGAAACCATCGCTGAGATCGGGACGATAAAGGTTTGCTCGAGCGCAAACTGGCCGGAAACAACGGAATGCGGCACAGCGTCAGTAAAAGTTATCCAGGTTGAAAAAGGAGGGAACTCGCTACGCAATTTCCCGTCTTGCTCTTCCTGGTAATCACGACGTTGTTTGAGGTAGTCGTGAAATTTAAGCATAAATTCGTCGTATGCTGTTCTTGAAACTTTGCCGGTTAAACTTGCGAGCGATTTTTCCATCGAATGTTGAATGCGGCCAAGAGGAGAGAACCTGCGGGACACGAGCGCCGAAAGTCCAGCGTCGTTGGCAAACCGACTCGCAATCGTTTCGATCGGGTCACCAGTTACCCAAACGCGCGATTGATTAGGATTGACGTTCGTAAAGCAACGTAAGATCCGGTCTCCGCCGGTCGGACGTGTGGGAAACGCATCAAGATGCAAAAGATCATTCCGGCGGTTTACTGGAAGGTCACGGCCCTCTTCTTCGATCGAACGAAAGCTTGCATAATCATGACGCCAGGTTTTTGCGTACGGTTCTAGCAGCT
>JAFAXJ010000669.1 GCA_019241095.1 Verrucomicrobiota bacterium
GGCAGCGATGGGAATTTCACCGATATTCTCTGGATGCCAGGTGGTGGAAGCCGGTGCCCGATTACGTCTGAAAACGTTGATCAAAAGCTCAACACGATCAAGATGCTGGGCAAAGAGACTTATAAACAGGCCGTCACCGCAATGTCCATGGCGGCCGACCGGGCGCTCGAAGCCGCAGGCCTGAAGTATGAAGATATTGCCTGCGTCATTCCGCACCAGGCAAACGTACGGATCATTGAAGCGATCGCATCGCGAATGGGAATACCGATCGGGAAATTCTATGTTAACCTGGAAAGGTACGGCAACACTTCCGCAGCCGCTGTCGCAATCGCTTTGGACGAAGCACATCGAACGAATCGGATCCAACGAGGAGATTACATCTTACTTGTCGTTTTTGGGGGTGGCCTTACTTGGGCTAGTTCGGTTGTTCAATGGTAGTTGACACCCACGCACATCTGGACTTTCCGGAATTCACCAACGATTTGGTCGAAGTGATTTCGCGCGCCGGTCAGGCCGGCGTTGGCCGAATTATTACTATTGGTACTTCACTTGCCTCAAGTAGAACCGCTATCGGCCTCGCTGATCGATTTGATGGTGTCTTTGCGGCAGTAGGCATTCACCCCAACTCCGTCGTAACCGAGCGTGAAAATTTTCTGCCCGAATTGGAAGAACTTGCCCGACACCCGAAAGTAGTGGCGATTGGGGAGACCGGTCTCGATTATCATTATCTGGCAAGCAAAAAAAACCCTGTTGAAATCAGCCAAACGCCTTTTGGCGCCGATTCCGCATTAACCGTGCACAACGAGATTCGGGACCAAGCCGAGAAATCAAGGCAAGCAACGGCATTTGAACAGCACCTTGAGCTTGCGATCGCCACAGGCAAGAGTGTCATCATTCACCAGCGGGATTCCTGGGCTGATACGATGGCTATTTTGCGGCGTTATTCCGGGAAGGTCAAAACCGTCGTACATTGCTTTACTGGCCACCCGGCACAGGCGGAAGAGGTGCTTGCCGCCGACTGTTACATCTCATTTACTGGCATTGTTACATTCAAAAATGCAGCGGAAGTACGGCATTCCGCCAGATACATTCCTCTCGAGCGATTGATGGTCGAAACAGATGCTCCTTATCTTGCCCCTGTACCCAATCGAGGCAAACGATGCGAACCAGCATTTGTCCGGGACACCGCGGCGGCAATCGCAAAACTTCGCGGCCTGACACTGGATGAATTTTCTGAGAAAACGACGGAAAATGTTCGCGAATTTTTCAGTTTAGACTGATTCGAGCACCAGCTTTCGGAGGTCATTTCTCGAAAATGCCGCTTGAAACAACGGCTATCATGCCGTAGGGCGGTAGCTGATAATTAGAGACTTCTTTTCGTTCGGGGAACTGTCAGCTGCAATGGATTGTTGGCATTTTAGTCCAGTTACGGACACGCCTGCTCGAGAAGGCCTCAATTTGGAAATAGCGATATGTCCGTAAAACTGTACGTAGGCAACCTCTCATTTGCGACTACCGAACTGGATCTTCAGGATTTGTTTAACCAGGTTGGTACCGTCACAGACGTAAAGATCATACAAGATAAATTCACTGGAAAGTCGCGTGGATTCGGTTTCGTAACAATGCAAGCGCCAGAGGAGGCGAATGCTGCGATCAGCCGCTTCAACGGGTTCTCTTTAGATAATCGTCCTCTGACGGTGAACGAAGCTCGACCGCCCGAAGCTCGTCAAGACCGCTTTTTTGGGAATGAACCTTCCCGTGGTGGTGGGGGTGGAGGTGGTCATCGTGATTCTCGGAAAGGTGGAGGACGCGATTTTCGACGGCGGTAGCTCAGCGATCGCTCCCGAAGCTTCAATTTTGGAAGGCGGCCAAAAAAGTTGGTCGCCTTTTTTGTTCGTAGCTGGTTGTTCATCAGCGCAGGGAAGAAAAATTCATTTTCTTGCCTAAATCCCGTGCAATTTCCCTTGCCGCGTTTCGACCGCTGGCCCCAAACACTCCGCCTCCTGGATGCGTGCTCGCCCCTGTAAGGTAGAGACCCTCGATCGGTGTCCGATAAGTGCTCAGTTCCGGCAGAGGTCTGAAAGTAAACATCTGGTCAAAGCTCATTTCCACATGCATAACGTTTGCTTTGAGAAGTCCAATGCGCCTCTCGATCTCGACCGGAGTCTGGATGAATCGCCCGATCAAAGCGCCTTCCATATTTGGAGCATAGTCGCATATTCGTGCATAAATCTTATCGGCTTCCCGCTCGCCAATAGATTCCCAATTCTCACCGTTACTTAGTTGATACGGATGGTACTGAGCCCAGGCAAAAAGAACATGCTTCCCAGTAGGAGCAAGGGTCGGATCCAAAGCGGAAAAGGTCATTGCCAGAACAGCCGGATCACTTGGCGGTCGTCCTTGCAAGTACTCATAATATGCACTCTGGAGGAAAGGACGGCTCGGACATAACAGCTGCATACCAAAGTGCACTTCACTCGAGCCAGTATTGGACCCAGGAACGGCAATCTCCTGAGCACCAACACTGTTTTGAGAAACGTTCTTATATGCCGGTAATTCGGATACAGCATGCCTCACAGCCATTCCAAATCCGTTTCCGATCCGGATGGAATTAACCCTTTTTTGAAGCGCTTGACTCACCAGTTCGGGCGAAAGAAGATCTCCGAAGAGTGTCTTGACGTGGCAAGCTCCCACAACTCTCCTCCCTTCGATCACGGATTCCGCTGTTCGGATATGCCATCGATTCCCATCTTTACTGATTTTCTCGACAGCTTCGCCTAGGAAAATTTTGCCGCCCAGAGACTCGAGTCGTCGACCAAGAGCTTTAGTCAAGGACCCCGACCCGCCTTTTGCCCGCCAGGCGCCGTGCCTGTGAATCATTGCCTGCCAACCCGCAAAATCTCCTGTCGCGATCTCGGTCGGAGGCGGTCCGGACTGTGCCGCAAACCAGGTCATCGCGGTGCGTAACTCCTCGGACTCGAAGGTCTCCTCGATCAATGAACCGTAACTACCCAAAAGGGCCCGGATCAGGTTTGTTGATTTCCAGAGATTACGCGATTTCCGATGGAATAAGTTTCGTTTTAAAACCGTCGAAATAAGATTACCTGGCGTTGGAGTCTGGAGAAAGGCTTCCCAGATTCCTTCATTCAGCTCGCCCCATGCCTCGACAAAAATTCGATAAGCGTCGGCATCTTTACGGCTGAATTGAGCGATGCTTTCGCAAGTTTTCTCGACGCTTCGATAGAAGCTGATACCGCCTCCGCCCGAGGCAGGGTAAAAGGCCCAGGGATCCATCTCGATGTACTCAAGTCCGGCACTCGCCAATGACAACTCTTCCATGATCGGCGTGCTCTTAAACATGATGTGTACCGAAGAGCCAACATCGAAGCTATATCCAGGTACAATTTCTTCCGTGCATACCGCTCCGCCTACAACCGATCGCCGCTCAACGATGCACACGGAAGATCCCAGCTTGGCCAGATAACATGCGCAGATCAGGCCGTTATGGCCCGCGCCGACTACAACAACATCGTACATCAGAAAGCCGAAGTAGAATCGCAACCTGTCATGAGATCAAACCTCGAAGAAAAGTACGGGTGGCCAGGCCTCGCAGATCCGCCCTGCCCAAAAATCATGAATGACTCGTGTCAGTTTCTCCTCTGATAGGAGGGGTTGCACAAAAGGAAGCGGCTTTTGCGATCATTCCATTAAGCAACCGGCCGGTCTCATCCAGTTGAGCGATGATTTCTCTGGCTTCTGTTTCGTCGAGGTAACCGCAGCCAAACGCGACCCGAATCCAATGCTGCGTCTCCATTTGCTCCCCATCTGCATCCGTCAAACGACTGATAAATTGTCTTTCGTTGGCCCGATTCGCCCAGGCCA
>JAFAXJ010000278.1 GCA_019241095.1 Verrucomicrobiota bacterium
CACTTCATGTGTCCTGCAATCGATCTGTTCCAGCAAACGTTGGAGATAAATTGCCCCGCTCGCGCCAGTCCCAGCAATGACCAGTTTCAAGTCATTATTCCCGCTACAGAAAACCGCCGGTTGCGAGCCGTTGGGTTAAGCCTTTGAATCGGTTAAATGCTTCCTGGTAAAGATCCGCTGTTTCCGACTTCGGTTCTGCCAGGGAGCTTTGGTCCACTTGAATGACCGGAGCTAAAAGCTGGGAAAGATTTGTGCTCTTATTATTAACCCGGTGGTCAATCCAGGCACTATGCATCGCAGCGCCCAGAGCAGCTCCCTCAGCGGTGTTTAAACAGACAACGGGCACTCGAAAGATGTCGGCGCAAATCTGGCGCCAAATCCGGCTATTGCTGCCCCCGCCAGTCAACCTGATTTCGGTCGGTCTGATTCCCAGCGATCGCAGCCGATTGAGGCCATAAGCTAAGCCTAGGGTGGCCCCCTCCATGGCTGCTCGAGCCATATTGGCTGCAGTCATGTTCCGCATGTTTAAACCGTGAAAGACTCCCACCCCTCGCGGCAAGCTTGGCGTCCGTTCTCCATTCAGATACGGCAGAAAAAGAACGCCATCAGCACCAGGCGCAGCATTGGCCACCACCTCATTAAGCTCGGAAACCGTCCACTCAAAAGTTCTTCGTACTTTTTCGGTGGCAACGGTTACGTTCATGGTACAAATCAAGGGCAGCCACTTATCTGTGCTGTCGCAAAACGCAGCAACTTCACCGCCTGGGTCAATGATGGGATCTGGGGAAAAGGCAAATATTGTCCCCGAAGTTCCGAGACTGGCAGTAACGATCCCAGCCCGAACATTCCCAGTACCAATAGCAGCCATCATGTTATCTCCGCCGCCGGCTGAAATTATAGGGCTGCTCTTGAGACCCCATTTTGAGCGAAGATTCTCGCGCAGGAGCCCTACGGCGTCGCGCGAGGATCCGAGGGAAGGCAGTTTTTCTGATAAGGATTCATCTATGAATTCCACAACCGGATCGCACCACCGGCGGCTTTTCACGTCCATCAGGCCAGTACCGGAAGCATCGCCATACTCCATGCGTTTCACGCCAGTGAGCCAGAAGTTGATGTAATCATGCGGGAGCAGCACGCTATCGATCGCCGCGTAATTGCCCGGCTCGTTCTGTTTTAGCCAGAGAATCTTCGGTGCTGTCCAGCCGGGTAACATTGTGTTCCCGATCAATCTGATCAGCGATGCTTCGCCTCCGAACTCATTAAGGATTTGTGTACACTGATCAGCAGTGGAAGTGTCGCACCACAGCTTAGCCGGTCGGATAACCTGACTGGACGAATTGAGAACGACCAAGCCGTGTTGCTGGCCGCTAACACCGATAGCTCGGATGCCATGTTTCCGTTCGCCCAACTTGTTCAGACACGCTTGTACCGTTTGATCTACAGCGTCGATCCACACCCTAGGCTCTTGCTCCATATATCCCGGCGGCAACCCAGAAATGAGATCATAATTGATTTGAGAGCTTGCCAGGATATTTCCTGTCTCCGACTCCACTACAATCGACTTTGTGCTCTGAGTGCCGCTATCGATGCCGATGTAAAGCATATCAACTCCTCTCAGATGTCATAAACGTGATGAAAATCCAATTGCATTTTCGGCGGTCGTTGACTTTGCGTTTACCATTTCTAGTTTAGGCCCATGGTCAAAAAGCTTCTCCACACTCGATATCGGGTTTCCGATCTCGATAAGACAGTTTCGTTCTACAAAGACGTGCTGGGTCTTGAGGAAATCTCGCGTACAAAATCTCCTCGCGGCTCAGAGCTGGTATTCTTTAAGGTGCCAGGGAGCGATGAAGAAATCGAAATCTGCAAATTCGATGACAGCGGACCTGTTAACGTTGGATCTGACATTACTCACTTGGCTTTTGAAGTCGATGACATAGAAGCCTTTGCCAAGCAAGCCGCTAAACAAGGTTACCCTCTATCCGATGGTCCGACTAAGACTGGCAGCGGCAGCGTTATCGCGTTTGTCGATGCGCCGGAAGGTTACGAGATTGAGCTCATCCAGCGAGCAAAGTAAAAACACTGTCAGGTTAGGCGCGGCGGTTCTGGCCGCGCCAACAGTTTCCAGGCGTCATTAAAGATTCTCTCTGGAAACCCCAAAGCGCGAGTTAGCTGCAGCTTCAGTTCCAGCGGATTTACAATTTTAGACAACTGCAGTCGTTGCTCCCAGCTAATCCAGCCTTTGAAGTAAGACCAAATCACCGCAGTCACGACTGGGTAATCGCTTCCGTAGAGTAATTGCGTTGGATTTTCGCGCAGCCGTTCGAGAGTCGAAAGATGGGCAGGCTGGCTTAAAGCGGAAAGATCACCATAGAAGTTCGGAAACATCATTCGTAATTGATCAAAGCTGGAAAAATGATCGGAGTGCCAGGGCAGAGCAGGCGCACCGCAATGAGCAGCTATTACGGTGACTCCGCATTCCAAGGCCGAGCGCAAACAGGCAGGAGATCGAAGGTCCGGACGAACGGTCGGTAGACTCAACTCACCGCCCGTGTGAGCGAGAAGAGGAATACCCAATTCGGCCATCCGAAGCCAGAACGGCCGATAATGACTTCGGCCGATATCCACGGCCTGAACACAAGGTAAAAGCTTGAGCAACACTGCTCCAGTCATCGCGCAACGGTCTAATTCGGCCAGGGCGTCTTTCCGGGCCGGATGAATCGAGACGCCTGGCAAGAATTCGCAGTGTTCAGCCGCCAAAGACAATACGTAATCGTTCGGCACGTAAAGCCGGCTTTCATCCGTCCGGATTTTGCCATCTTCATCGTACACGTGGTCACAGGCCAGGATTACTAACTTCGACAAGGACGAGTCCTTCACCCAATGCAGCAATTTACTGGTATAGGCATTGTCGAACCCTGGATCTTTCGGGTCAGCATTTAGGCCTATGTGCCGCGTCATTAAAGTAACAAGCGGTCTTTGCCATCGTGCGGTTGAGAGCTGGCAACCCGAACCGGATTTTCCATTCCCAACAATGTGAACGTGTAAATCAATCGGTTTATCGGTTTGTTTTTGAATTGAAGATGTCACTGAGATCTGCTTGGTGCTGACCGGTATTAAGGAGTCCTTCTGATAAACCACATGGACAGTTTTCTAGCGAGCACTACCATCCTACTATGGAAAGCCATCTTGAGATCTCACCCGGTTCGGTCTGGGAAGATCTGCAGAAAATAAGCGCGAAGTCACCGCTCATACACAACATCACGAATACGGTAGTACAGAACTTCACAGCGAACGCTCTTCTAGCTCTAGGGGCGTCCCCCATCATGTCCGATGCAATGGAAGAGTTGGGCGAGTTAATCAAGGTCGCCGATGCCGTGAACCTGAATATTGGAACACCGAGCGGCATCATACCGGAAGCGCTTGTTTTTGCAGCGCGTTCAGCCAGAGACCTGGGTAAACCGGTTGCTCTCGATCCTGTGGCGATGGGCGCCACCGTATTCCGGCGCAAGCTGATTGATAGATTGCGCGATACCGCTGCACCCACAGTTATCCGTGGAAATGTTTCCGAGATTTCTGCACTTAAAAACTTAGCTTGGAGCGGCAAAGGGGTTGATGCTACCGGGTCCGTCGAGAACGCCCCGGAGTTAGTACGCTCTGTAGCGAAGGAAACAGGGGTGATAATTGCTTCAACAGGCGCAATTGATTTTGTTTCTGACGGAATTGACGTCTTTACGGTGGCCAACGGTCATCAACTTATGTCTCGGGTGACTGGGACCGGCTGTGTAGCGACCGCGTTCATCGCAGCGTTCCTGGCTGTCCAACCGACTGCACTCGTTGCTACGCTTCATGCGTTGGTCGTAATGGGGATCGCAGGCGAACTCGCTGCTGAAGACCCTACGACGAAGGGTCCAGGCTCTTTTTATGTCAATTTTCTGGATAGTTTTGATCGGCTCAGTTTAGACATCCTGGAGTCACGGATGAAAGCAAACGCAAATACCAGAAACTGAGTGCAATCTCGATTGCTTGCTCCACGCAACTGGAGCGCAATGCTCCTTCCGCGCTAGACTGCTCGCAAACAGCAAGGGTCTGTCCAGAGCGCTGTGATGATAAATGACTTTGAGCTAAAACCACGTGAGCAAGGATGCCGTTAGCCAATCCGCCTTGGAAAGACTTTCGATGCTCGCCGGCAGTCTAGGGAGGCAGAGCCTTGCCCTCTTGTCGTTGGCGACTTTTGGGGCCCA
>JAFAXJ010000304.1 GCA_019241095.1 Verrucomicrobiota bacterium
GATTATTCGGTGCCCAAACCGAGTAACAGTCTGCCGTATCGATCAAATTTCCGCCGGCATCCACATAGGAACTGAGAATTTTGTGCGATGCCGTCTCATCGGCGCTCCAGCCGAACTGCATTGTTCCAAGAGCAATCGGGGACACAAGGAGCCCCGTATTTCCAAGCTTTCGATACTCGACTTTTGCTTTCACGTAATAACGCTAATTGTTCGAGTGCTGACAAAGTCAAGGGAATCCAATAGTGCCCATGGGACCTGCAAGTTCTATCGGGACCGATGGGCCTTCTGGTCCTCATGAGCGAAATGGGACTTCACAGTGCGGGTACTATAAGCCGCAAACGGGCTGCTCTCGCACGTCTCTGACCAGCACTATCCCGACCGATTCGCGCGGCGATTTGCTAATAGAACGTGCTCACAAGCAAGCACGGTTTCATTCTTCTGGTTGATGACCTCACAAGCCTCAACTACCAGGCCCTGCTCCGCTCTCTTCGGATAATCGCGTTTGTCTTTTAGCGTTACTCGCGCTCGAATCGTGTCTCCAATAAAAACGGGTTTGATAAACCGCACGCGATCATACCCGTACGAGAATGCTTCCGGGTTGATCTCCTCAGCCGTCAAGCCGATCCCGATGCTCAGGATCAGGGTTCCGTGTGCTACACGTTGGCCAAAGGGTTGTGTCTTGCACCATTCGGCATCCATGTGATGTGGATAAAAATCTCCAGTTTGGCCTGCGTGCAGCACAATGTCCCCTTCCGTAATTGTGCGGCCCGTCGACCACCGAACCGCACCAATCTCATAATCTTCGAAAAAGATCGATTTCACCACACACCTCTGACTTGAAGGTTGTCATTGATGGAGGCCGCTGCCGCACGGATTGCCTTCGTGATTTTCTTTGGGTGCTCCGTCGCATGCATTTTTGAGGAACTGCGGGATATGAACGCCACTGCAAGCGCCGCCATGACTCCGATCTCGGGATTACCCACCAACACGGCAATATCTTTCACACCGACATATGTTTCACTGACCGCTGTCGAAAGCCTTTGGTGACGAATCTTCTCTAAACCCGCTAAAAATGAGCTTTTGTACGGCAATGTCTGACCGACCACTTCAGCCAGCTCGTCGGGTGGCAGAAAGGCGAGCAAGAGTCTGCCGGATGCGGTCGTAAATGGATCGAAGATCGCTCCAACTTCAACTGACAAGCGGAGGATGCTCGGACATTCCACTTGAGCAATGACGCAAAGTTGTTGGTGCCGCAAGACGCTTAAATGACAAGACTCCTGAACGCTTTCCGTTAATTCTGTCATTGGTTTTCGAGCCGCCTCTAACACTTTCTCCAAAGGAGAGTGAGTGTGAGCTAGCTCAAAAAGCTTCAACGTCAACGAATAGCGGGCTGATTCTTTGGCCAAATAACCGCGCTGTTCAAGGCAATTCAGCATCCTGAAAAGCTCGTTTGGACTTCGATTTAAGAGTTTTGCCAACTCAGCTAGAGACAGAGGGGTGCTCGCGGCAGCAATCGTTTCGAGTATATCGAGTCCTTTGTCCAAGGCCGGGACAGCATAGCGATGGGGATTCATTAAGGCTTGACAATCTTTTGCCATTAAAATTTAGTTTTGCTAGTGAAAACGGGCGTTCCCCCCGCGCTTAAGCCTTTTGTTCCAAGTCATCCCTTGCCCGTTGTGTTTATCGGCGCCGGGGGAATCGTCCGAGACGCGCATGTACCCGCTTACAAGAAAGCTGGTTTTCCGATCGCAGGCGTTTACGATTTAGATCTGGATCGCGCCCGCGCTCTCGCCGATGATTTCCATTTACCGCGTGTCTATGACTCACTCGAAAAGGCCGTACGGGAAGCTCCGGAAGAAGCGGTTTTTGATGTAGCGGTTCCGGCTGCAGCTCTCACCGACATCGTCTCGATCCTTCCTGAAAATCGCGCCGTGCTTATGCAAAAGCCAGTTGGCGAGAATTTCTGTCAAGCCTTTCAAATACACGGACTTTGCCGCCGAAAGCACTTGAAAGCGGCGGTTAACTTCCAAATGCGCATGGCGCCGCAAGTGCTTCAGGCTCGAAGCATTATCGATTCGGGTGAAATTGGAGAATTGTTGGATGTCGAGGTTCGAGTGACAGTGCAAACTCCATGGCATCGCTGGCCGTTTATGGTCGAAAAGCCTTACTTCGAATTGCCCTACCATAGCATTCATCACATCGACTTAGTTCGCTCCTTTGCGGGCAATCCGGAGCGAGTCCATGCGCTTGCTTTTGCGCGTCGAGATGAGCAGCATTTCGCTTCAACTATCATTCTGGATTATGGTGAGAGGCTAAGAGCTAACATCGAAACGAATCACAGCCATCATTTCGGTCTGCGACATCAGGAGAGTTATGTGAAATGGGAAGGAACGCGGGGAGCGGTCAAAGCGCAACTGGGTCTTTTGATGAATTATCCCCAAGGAGAACCTGATTATATCGAATGCTGCCGATTGAACGATAGCGGCGAACCTGAAGACTGGCGAACCCTGGACTGTGCCGGCAGCTGGTTTCCTGACGGTTTTATAGGCACTATGGGAAGTCTTCAGCAATACACGTTGGGTGAAAAAGAAAGTGTGCCGACCTCAATCGATGACGCGCTTGCAACTATGGCGGTTGTAGAAGCGGCGATTCAATCAAATCGCATGCGAGGACACTCACTACCATTGGACTCCACATTGGCTTGTGGCAGCTGACTTGATGAACGAACGTGACTATCCCTTATCCGGCTTGCTCGTCGTGGATTTTAGCCAGTTTCTGGCGGGGCCCTCTGCAGGTCTGCGCCTCGCAGATTTGGGCGCGCGTGTTATCAAGATCGAACGACCCGGAGGAGGAGACCTTTGCCGTCAGCTATACATTTCCAACCTGGAGTTAGACGGTGAAAGCACTCTGTTTCACTCGATCAATCGGAATAAGGAGAGTTATGCCGCGGATCTGAAAAATCCAGAAGACGTTGCTACCATTCGAAAACTTATCGGTCGCGCCGATGTCATGATTCAAAACTTCCGGCCAGGAGTTATAGACAAGTTTGGGCTTGGTTACTCGGCCTTAAAATCAGATCACCCGCGTTTGATTTATGGATCAGTCACCGGGTACGGGCCGACCGGCCCGTGGCGCGATTTACCAGGCCAAGATCTTCTGGCGCAGGCATTGTCCGGACTGACCTATTTGAGTGGGAACCGAGATCAGCCTCCGATGCCGGTTGGTATCGCGGTCGCTGATATTTTGGCCGGCGCCCATTTAGTGCAAGGTATTCTCGCCTGCTTGGTGCGTCGGAGTATTAATGGGTGTGGCGGTTCAGTTGAAGTGAGCTTGCTCGAATCTATTTTGGATTTTCAATTTGAAGTCCTGACCACTCACTTAAACGACGGTGAGCAATTGCCTCAGCGAGGCATTGTGAATAGCGCGCACGCCTACCTAGCCGCCCCGTACGGTATTTATGGTACGAAAGACGGTTATATCGCCTTGGCTATGGGTTCAGTTGTCAGGTTAGGCGAATTATTGGAGTGCCAGGAGTTAGCACGCTTTATCGACCCGAAGAGCTGGTTTATTGAAAGAGACACGATCAAACAGATTATTGCTGAGCATCTATTAACGCGCACAACAAGAGATTGGTTAGATCGGCTGCAAGTTGCTGATTACTGGTCCTCAGACGTGATGAACTGGGCCAAACTGAGAGCTCAGGAAGGTTATCAAGTACTAAATTTCGAACAACAGATAAAGCGCCCTGGGGGCGGTTCATTTTGGACTACACGTTGCCCAATCCGAATTGACGGACAAATGCTGAAACATGAAAAAGGTTCGCCAAAGGTAGGTGAACATAACGCGCAGATCCAGAAAGAGGTCGCATGCCATGACTAATAGTTTGCGCATAGCGGTACGACAGTTTGGACCTTTCGAATCTGCAATTAGAAAACAATGGGATTCTTTTTCAATGGCAAGTGGTGCGAAGCAACGGCTTGAAGCAGTACCGCTACATTTGCACGCGTTGTACCAAACACTTTTCGCGAGGAAAGGATTATTCGATGGCAGTTGGGATATCGCTTTTGTTCCGACTGATTGGATCGCTGAAGCGAATGAAGTGGAAGCACTCACTGATCTCACGGCCTATTTAGAAGAGCGCCCGCCCGATAATTATCCAGAGGGCTGGTCCGAATCGTTGCTTCGATTCCAAAAGTTTGGTGATAAGACAATCGCCCTGCCGTACCACGACGGGCCTGAATGTTTGATCTATCGGACTGACCTGTTTGAAGAGCTTCATCTTGACGTACCGGTCACATGGCCTGAGTTTTACGCCACAGCTCGGGAAATTTCTCAACGGAAACCTGGAATTGCGGGAAACATTTTGGCAGGTTACCCCGACGGACATAATACCGTTTACGACTTTTGTCTTCAACTCTGGACCCGTGGCGGGGAACTGTTTGATAGGGCAGGTCATTTATCCCTTGAGACTCCACAAGCAGAATGGGCCCT
>JAFAXJ010000363.1 GCA_019241095.1 Verrucomicrobiota bacterium
AGCGAAAGCGTTCGCCCGGCAAACCGTGACAGCCCTTCGTGGAGGAATTTCCACTTGTCATCGAGGGTATTGCCCGGCGCCAGGCTGGTTGTGGCGATAGCTCCCGAGTTTACCATGGGGTTGGTCCTACCGTCCGGACTCTTTTCGATGCCCGCAAGCGAGTTAAATGGCAGACCAGTTGCATTCACACCAATTTTTTCTCGCATGACATCCGCGCCCAACTCTTGACAGATCAATGCGAAAACGAACGGCTTGGAAACACTCATTACAGTGAACTCGTATTCTGCATCTCCTGCCTGATGAGAATTACCGCTAGTGCCAACTAGGCACACCCCAAACAAATCTTGGTGAACCCGTGCCAGTGCAGGGTATACCTTCGAACTTTCGCCTTGAGCATTGGACTTAAAACGATTGTAAGCTTCAAAAATTAAGCCCTTTACCCGTTCCGAGGAAGGCAAATGGCCGGTAGAAATATATCGGGATAAGTCTAGATCCCCGATTGCTGTCGGTTTCATCATTTATCTTGGTTAGCTGATTTCAGCTCCCAAGGTCAGATCACAAAATGCATCACGCGCTAAAGCATGGGCGTAGATAAGCGTCAGAATCCAGAGCATTCTGGATTTCTGGGAGACAGTCTCGGGAAGACAGGACTGTGTAAAAATCTGATTTGAGCGATGGCGCGAGAGTGGCAGCTTCGAGCCATTCGGAGCGATCAAAAGGATCGTTCGAAATGGCGCGCCAGAATCCGGTCGCATTGAAGAGAGCGGCAATGTTTTCGGAATGCTGATGCTGCAGAAGACTGATCAAGTATGTCGCTACCCCAACCTGAAGCCCGTGCAGGCGAGGCCGTTTGCTTAAGCTGTCCAGCGCATGGGAAATAAGATGCTCGCTGCCGCTGGCGGGACGCGATGAGCCACAGATTGACATCGCAATCCCGTTGAATAACAAGGCCGTTCCGAGCAATTTGATTCCTTCCAGATCCCGCGTTGGCCGAGCCAGGAATTGATAAACGCTCGCATCGCAGATCAAAGCAGCAAAGTCGTCGACCTGAGTTCCTTTAGCATGAAAGGCCATTTTCCAGTCAGTTACGGCCGTCAACTTTGAAATAAGATCACCGATTCCGGAAAACCAGAGGATTTCTGGAGCTTTAAGGCACACACCTGTATCAAGAACCACACCGAATGGCATAGCTGACGGCAGCGTCTGGCGCCGATCACCGACCGTAAGACTGGATTGCGAACTACAAAAGCCGTCGTTCGAGAGTGACGTCGGCACGGAAATGTAAGGAATCCGACCAAGAAAAGAAATATACTTAGCCACGTCCAGCGCCTTGCCGCCGCCAAAACCGATAATTGCGTCAACATTCCTGGGCAGACCACGAAAAATCTCCGTTGCCTCTTCGAAACTGATCGACGCCACCGGCGTCTGTTGAACGATGTCTATATTCCGGGAAAAGAGCGACGAGGCTAAACGTTTGAGCAAGTGGTCATCAAGATCCTGGCTAAAGAACAGGAGAATTCGGTTGAACTGGTATCGTTCAGCGTAAATGCCCATGCGATCCAAAGCTCCCGGCTTTACGCGGACCAATGGCGGAATGAGGTTGTTCCTTCGGACCAGCAACATGTTAATTTCTGGGAAGGGCCTGCAGCTGATCAGCGATTTGCGACCAGCGCTCAAAGGGATGAAATCTCTCCCCTCGTTCGGTTAACGCCTCTGCAAGCCAACCCCTGGCAAAACGTAGCTCGGGCCCGACCATGAGCGCAGGTTCGAGGTCGGGGCGTCCATCTCCGACAAATCCAACCCGTTGTGATCGACCGAGCGCTTCACGAACGATTTGCACCTTGTTGACGCCAGTTTCAGGGCTGAAAAACTTTGAATCTGTCGGAAGCGACATTTGCAGACCCTGCTCAGGATCAAAAACTCCGGGGTTAGCAAAAAGCGAAACCGGTGACTTATCTAAAAGGTATCGGCTATACCATGCACACCCGGCCGAAGCGACGATGATTTCCCAACCCTGGTCCCTTAATGTACGAACAGCTTCTCGAAAAGTGCTGTCGAGCTCCATGGATTCGGCCAACTTGCGCAGATCTTCCTCGGTTGTGCGAATGCGCGAAAAGATATCGGCCAATGCTTGAAAATGGGTCACCTGACCGGAAACATACTTTTCCCAAGGATCATTTTCAGGCCCGAAAGGCCAACGTTTGCGAACTAAGTCAAAAAAATCGTAACGCGTGATGGTGCCGTCAAAATCGGAAATCAGAATGCTCATCAGAGTGGCTTATTCAAAGCGCGCTGGTTGTCCGGTCAGCGCTAAAACGGCATTCCACAATACGCTTTCGGTATCTATGTGCTTTTTTTCGAGCGCCAGCATCTCAATTGGGATATGGATGAAAGAATCGTGTAGGAGCCCGATCACTAAGCCCGTTTTGCCGGCCATTGCGGCGTGGACCGCGTTGCGAGCATAAAGATCGCAAAGGACGGCGTCGGCCGCATTGGGAGGGCTGCTCCGAATCATGTAACTCGGGTCAAAATACCGCATTACGATTGGAACCTTGACCTCCTTGAAGTAGGTTTCGATTTGTTCACGCAGAAACAGACCGATATCTTGCAACTTAATGTTGCCGGACGGATCTCGATTGCTTGGCAGATGCCGGAATAATTGCTGACCGGCGCCCTCCGCAACCGCGACAACGGCGTGGGCTCGTCTTTGGATGCGTGCTTTTAATGCAGGGAGAAAGCCGTTTTTCCCATCCAGCGTGAAAGGCACCTCTGGAATCAAAACGAAATTTACATCGTGGTTGGCAATCGCCGCGCCGGCGGCGATGAACCCGGCGTGACGGCCCATCAGTTTGACAACTGCTAAACCGTTGTGAACGCTTCGAGCCTCAGTGTGCGCACAATCCAGGACATTAACTGCCGCCTCAACGGCTGTGAGATACCCGAAAGTGCGAGCGACGAACGCCACGTCATTATCGATCGTCTTTGGGATTCCTACGACGGACAGCGGGTGACCTCGCACCAGAGACTGCTGAAACAGCTCGTTGCCGCCACGCTGAGTTCCATCTCCTCCGATCGTGAACAAAATATCGACCTCGCGACGGATCAAATTTTCGACGGCGGCAGCCATATCCACTGGGCCGCGCGAGGTGCCAAGAATTGTGCCGCCATGTTTGTGAATGTTGTCAACAAATTCAGGGGTAAGCACCACCGGTTCCGGGCTCCTCGCAGGATCAAGGCCTTGATAACCCCCGCGAAATCCCAAAACTTCTTTCACCCCGTAGGTACGATGAAGTTCCAGGAATAGTGTTCGGATTACGTTGTTTAAGCCAGGGCACAAACCGCCGCACGTAACGATCCCGGCACGCGTTCGCGTGGGCTCAAAAAACAGCTTTTCTCGAGGTCCAGCGATTTCAAACAGCAGTTCATCGCTGGGTGGCGCAGCTGGATCGCGCACGATGTCGGCGGCGACTCGCGCCCGGTCGCTTACAGAATATCGGAGAGGTGACGGGAATCGAGCTTCGCCTAGGCAAGCAATTTTCATGGAATTAAACTCTTTCCACTTTCTCCGATGGGAGAAACTCGGGACACAGCACGACAAGCGAGCGGCTTTCAAGCCGATATTCGTTCAGCTTTTTGAGAAGGCAGCTCTTTGCGCGGAAATTTGAAGTGTCAATGATCAGCTGCCAGTCCAGACCGCCTACGCGTTCACTAAGTCGAAACATGACAGGCTCATGTCCCGCATTGAAGAGAATAAGGAACGAATCGCCGATAATACGCTGTCCTTGTTCATCCGTCTCTTCAATCTGCTCGCCAACCATCCCCATACCCAGACAGAGGGCGTGTCCAGCTTCCCAATCGGAATCTGTCATTTCTCCGCCATTGGGGCTAAGCCAATACAGATCCTTAACGGTCATCCCGTGAATCGACCTACCCTGAAAGAAATGCCGGCGTCGAAAAACCGGGTTCTCTTTCCGCAGTCGTAGCAGGAGCCGGACGAAGTCCAAGAATTCGCGCTGCTCAACGGTAAGGTTCCACTGAAGCCGAGTGAGCTCAGAATCCTGGCAATAAGCATTATTGTTCCCATGCTGGGTGTGCCCCAGCTCGTCTCCTGCCAGTATCATCGGCACACCTTGAGACAAAAACAAAGTTGACATGAAATTTCGCTGTTGACGGGCGCGGAGCTCGTTGACGGCAGGGTCGTCTGTCGTACCTTCCACACCACAATTCCAGCTGTTATTGTTATTGTTCCCGTCCCGGTTTTCTTCGCCGTTCGCCTCGTTGTGTTTTTGATTATAGCTGACAAGATCCCGAAGGGTGAATCCGTCGTGACAGGTCACAAAGTTCACGCTTGCACAAGGGCGGCGGCCGTTATGCTGGTAAAGATCGCTGCTGCCAGATAGCCGTGTTGCCAGTTCGCCAACCGTCCCGCCATCTCCCTTCCAGAAGCGTCTAATACAATCACGATACTTGCCGTTCCATTCTGACCAGAGGATTGGGAAATTACCGACCTGATAGCCGCCGGGACCAAGATCCCAGGGCTCAGCGATAAGCTTAGTTTGCGAGATGATCGGGTCCTGGTGGATGATGTCGAAGAAGGCGGCAAGGCGATCTACCTCCCACAGCTCGCGGGCAAGTGCGCTGGCCAGGTCAAAGCGAAACCCGTCGATATGCATTTCCAGGATCCAATATCGGAGGCTGTCCATGATCAACTGAAGTACGTGCGGGTTGGCGCAATTGAGCGAGTTGCCGCAACCCGTAAAATCGAGGTATCTGGATCGATCATCAGCAAGGCGATAATACGCAACGTTATCGATGCCGCGCATAGATAGTGTAGGTCCCAGATGGTTTCCTTCAGCGGTATGGTTGTAAACTACGTCCAAAATGACTTCCAGGCCTTCGGAATGGAGTGTATGTACCATCGACTTGAATTCCTGCGCAGCCCATTGTGGTCCGGCAGCAGCATAGCGCGGATCTGGGGCAAAGTACCCTAGCGTGTTGTATCCCCAATAATTAACGAGCCCTTTCTCAACGAGGAAATGTTCATCGGCATGGTAGTGGATCGGCAGCAATTCGACTGCAGTGACCCCCAAATCCTGAAGATGGCGAATAGCGGCCGGCGACGCCAGCCCAGCATAGGTGCCTCGAAGCTGCTTTG
>JAFAXJ010000451.1 GCA_019241095.1 Verrucomicrobiota bacterium
CGATTACGAGTTGTCGGGATCCGAACACGCAAGCGGTTTTCACCCTTAAGGGCAAGCCGCTGAACGTTTGGGATCTCAATCGCACCGTCGTCTACAAGAACGACGAGATTTTTAATCTCATGAGGACTTTGAATGTAGAAGAATCCATTCAAGGCTTACGCTATGGGAAAGTAATCTTAGCAACCGATGCCGATGTAGACGGTTTACATATCCGGAATCTGCTTATCACTTGTTTCCTGCGATTTTTCCCGGACATCATCACGCGCGGGTTCGTGTTCATTCTCGAGACGCCGCTCTTCCGCGTTCGGGACAAAAAAACAACTATCTACTGTTATTCAGAGCCAGAACGCGATGCAGCGATGCAGCGATTGCGGGGAAACGAAGTCACAAGATTTAAGGGTTTGGGAGAGATTTCGCCGAGCGAGTTTAAAAGCTTTATAGGGCCGCAAATGAGGTTGACTCAAGTGAGCGTAGACGATGGGCACTCCATCCAGCCTTTGTTGCAATTCTATATGGGTAAAAATACTCCGCAGAGACGGGAGTATATTATGGATCACCTTATTGTAGAGGAACCGCTCGAGGCGATCGCCTAAACCGACTACCTTCTGCTTTTGCTTTCAGCTTACCGACAGAAGAGATTTCACTTTCGTACTCGAGCAATGGGCGGCGGATCAAATTGTCATGTCAAGTAATTCGAGTACTGCTTTGCATCTGCCCGAGGATCCGTTGAAGGATCTGATCAATGATAACTTTTTGCAGTATGCATCCTACGTAATCCGGGATCGCGCAATTCCTCAGCTTGAAGATGGCCTGAAACCTGTGCAGCGCAGGATTTTGCATGCGCTATACGAACGAGACGATGGCAGGTTTACTAAAGTTGCCACGATCGTGGGTCATGCTATGCAGTACCACCCTCACGGTGACGCGTCGATCGAGGACGCACTAGTGAATCTCGCAAATAAAACCTACCTTATCGAAGGTCAGGGCAATTTTGGAAATTTGCTAACTGGCGATCCGGCTGCTGCATCTCGTTATATCGAATGCAGGTTAACAGAGCTTGCACGTAATCAGATATTTAATCCTAAACTGACGGAATACATACCTAGCTATGATGGTCGAAATCAGGAACCTTTAATCCTGCCGAGCAAGCTTCCACTCCTGCTCATGTTAGGTTCGGAGGGAATTGCGGTCGGTCTATCGACGAGGATTCTTCCGCATAACTTCATCGAGTTGTTAAAGGCTCAGGTTGCGATTCTGCAGGAGAAACGTTTCAAACTGCTTCCTGACTTCCCGCAGGGCGGGTTAATGGACGCTACCGCCTATGATAGAGGCAACGGCAAGATACGGCTGCGAGCAAGTATTGAGAAGCGCGATAACAACAAACTCATTATTCACGAAATTCCATTCAGTACGACAACCGAATCGATTATAGCTTCCATTGAAGAGGCTGCGCGCAAACGGAAAGTTAAGATTCGCTCCATCAACGATTTCACGGCGGCACGGGTGGAGATTGTCGTCATTCTCTCACCTGGTGAGGATCCCGACAAAGCTATTGCCGCTCTCTATCATTACACGCAGTGCGAAGTCACACTTCACTCCAGCATCGTAGTGATTCACGGCGAACGTCCGCGACAGATGTCCGTAGATGAAGTGATACGCTTCAATACGGAACAGCTGGTTTCGCTGCTCAAAAGGGAACTCGAGATACGTTCAACCGAGCTGAACGATGAACTGCATCGTAGAACATTAATTCAAGTGTTCATCGAAAACCGGATTTATAAGAAAATCGAAGAATGTCAGTCCTATGAAGCAGTTCTACAGGCAGTGTTCAAGGGACTACTACCATTTCGAAATCAATTTATACGAAATGTTAGTTCCGAAGATGTGGAGATGTTACTCGCTCTTCAAATCAAGCGCATATCGCAATTCGATTTAAAAAGAAATGAAGAAGAAAAAGCGAAGATTATCCTCGAATCGAATCAGGTGCGAAAGAACCTGAAACAGCTAACTGGTTACGCCGTCAAATACCTCCAGAACTTAGTGGAAAAGTATGGCCGACAGTATAAACGCAAAACGAAGTTAACTACGGCGGAAGAGATTGATGTACGCGAACTGACAGCAAATGAATTGCCTATCGTTTATGATCAGGAGCGCGGATTCATTGGGCATCAGGTAAAGGGAGAACCCGCGTTTCGATGCTCGCCTCTCGATCGTCTATTGCTGGTCCGGGATTCCGGGGATTATCAAATGATCGCTCCGCCGGAAAAGTTTTTCACCGACAAAAATCTGGTGTATTTCGGCATTTACGATCGCAACCGGGTCTTTACGATTGTTTATAGTACTAAAACCGCCAGTTACTTAAAGCGCTTTGCTTTTGGGGGAGCAATTATGAACAGGGTCTATAACTGCACTCAAAAAGAGACTAAAATCCGTTATATTTCTGACCGCCCCTTAAAAGAAATCAGGCTCAAATACCGCCACACCAAAGGCGCCCGGATTGATGAACAAACCTTTGCTCTGGATACTATACCGATTCGTGGAGTGAAGACCAGGGGCTATCAAGCGACGAAACGAAGCGTAACGCAAATCTCAGCCAAAAACTGAGATCTCCGCCTGGACTGCAATGCTGCTCGCGCACAACAAGGCTTTTTCAGACCGCGCAACGAAGTGGCTGACTTTTATCCGGTAAATACGCTTTGAAAGGCCCTGTTTTACCCAAGGAGCTTTAGCGCGACAGAGCCTTGCTCTCCGTCGCCCCTATATTTAAGTTGATTTTCACCGATATGAAAGTTGAGGCTTCTACTCTGCAGATTGATTTCAAAAACCGCCGTGCGCTGGTGACCGGAGCTGGCAAAGGAATCGGACGTGATATTGCGATGATGTTGCACCGCTTCAATGCTCAAGTCGTCGGTGTTAGCCGGACCGAAGCGGATCTGAAAAGCTTACAAGAACAAATCGGCTGTGAAACGATCGTCGCTGATATCGGTGATGCTGATGAGGCAAAGCGGATGGCCGAGCAGGCCGGCGAAGTGGATCTGCTGGTGAACAACGCTGCTATTACGATTCTGCAGTCCTTCTTCGAAACCACGGTGCAAGCCTGGGATACTCAGTTGAACGTGAACCTTCGTTCGGTTTTGGTTATATCACAGGTTATTGCTGCACAGATGGTGCAAAGGAAAGTCCCGGGATCTATTGTGAACGTGTCGAGTATGGCGGCTTTTCAAGCACTTCCAGATCACGCTGCGTATTGTGCCTCGAAGGCTGGATTGGACCAATTAACAGCAGTAATGGCTGTCGAGCTCGGACAATATGGTATTCGAGTCAATTGCGTTAATCCGACGGTAGTCCTTACCGAAATGGGTAAGCGCGCCTGGAGCAATCCGGCAAAAGGAGATCCAATGCTAAAGAGAATACCGTTGCGGAGATTTGCAGAGTGCGAAGATGTCGCCTCGGTAGTTTGCTATCTCCTGAGTGACGGTGCAGCCATGTTGAATGCCCTTTCTTTAAGGATCGATGGAGGTTTTCTTGTAAGCTAATCCCGGTTTTATCAGTTCACTTCTTCAAACGGACTTGCTGATTGCCGGTTCGTTAGCATTTGCTTGTTAACGTCAAAAGTATACCCGCGGCGGCTGGCTGAGGTGCGAACCACTCTTGATTTTTGTAAATGTAAGGACAGAGTGCTGCCGTAATCCGAATCTAAACCAATTGTATCATTACTTGAGGAGAAATTTATGGATGAAAATTTAACCCCGGGAAGTACCGGAGATCATTTGAAAGACCACGGCGAAGCCGCTGCCCAGGATATTAAGTCAGCTGCTGCGTCCAAAGCGAATGAAGTTCGACAGGCTGCCGAGAAGAAAACCGAAGAGCTCCGTTCAGCGGCGCAAGACGCTTGGTCCGATGCGCAAGAACGAGCTAAAAATTGGCAGACTGATGGGGAAGCTTATGTTCGGGAAAATCCTGCCAGAGCGGTTCTGATAGCGCTTGGCGCCGGATTTGTCCTTGGCCTTCTGTTTCGTAAATAGTGGAATCGGAATTTTGAATGGCAGCACAAACAACTAAGGAATCAATTACCGATACAGTCCGGTACTGGACAGCTTCTTTTCTCCGGTATCTTGAGCTGAAACTGCAGCTCTTGGGAATAGAATCCAAAGAGGCTGGAATGCATCTTTTGGTTCTGCTGGTTCTTTGTGCTTGCATCCTGGTCTCAGTTGTTGGCTGCATGGCAATGTTGGTCGTATTCGTGCTTTATCTTATTACCCTGCTTTTCCACTGGGGGTGGGGATGGAGCGCTCTGTTATGCGCGGTGATCCTATTAGTCATCAGTGCAGTGAGCGCTTTTATCCTTCGTTCGAAGATAGCTCA
>JAFAXJ010000478.1 GCA_019241095.1 Verrucomicrobiota bacterium
GTCCGATTTGTGGAATCGAGGCCGGAAAAACCCGCGAATTCGACGGTATGGACGATACCCGGTATATCGCGAGCGATTTGCGACATCTGCCGTCTAACTTCTTCGGATCGCTGAAGCGAAGCGCCGTCGGGCAATTGTGCGAGCGCAATCAAGTAACCTTGATCCTGGGTAGGAATAAAACCGATCGGAACTTTTTGGAAACCAATCGCGGTGAGAAGTAAAAAGCCGACGTAAACGAGCAAAACGATCGCAGCTAATCGCAGCATCCGACGAAGAATTGAACTGTAAACCTTTACTACCGCATCGAAGGAGCGGTTAAAAAGTCGGAAGAACCATCCTAAGATTAGATTCAAGAAGACGGTGAGATAATCCCGTTTTGCATCTCGAGGTTTGAGCAGCAGGCCGGCCAAGGCAGGGCTTAATGTCAAAGAATTAAAGGCTGACAATAATGTCGAAACAGCTATCGTGAGCGCAAACTGGCGGTAGAATTGGCCGGTGATTCCGCTGATAGCCGCTGTTGGTATAAAGACAGCACTTAATACAACTGCAATAGCTACAACTGCTCCTCCTACCTGGTCCATCGCCTTGCGCGTGGCGTCCTTCGGCGCGAGTCCTGCCTCGATATTTCGCTCGACGGCTTCCACCACAACAATGGCGTCATCAACGACAATTCCAATGGCTAAAACTAAGCCAAACAGCGAAAGATTATTGAGCGAGAACCCGAGGGCAGCCATCACGGCGAAAGTGCCGATTAATGATACTGGAACCGCTAACAGAGGAATGACAGTCGCTCGCCAGGTTTGAAGAAACACTAGTACGACCACAAGGACCAGTGCAACTGCTTCAAACAGTGTATGGATTACCGCATTTACCGATTCCTGGATGAATTGTGTAGGATCGTAAACGATCTGGTATGTCAAACCCCTCGGGAAAGTTTTGGCTAACTCCTGCATTTTCGCTCGTACTCCTCTTGCAGCGGAAACCGCGTTAGATCCTGGCAACTGGAAAATCACTAATGCCTGTGCCGGTTTTCCATCCAAATAGGAGGAAACGTTATAGTCTTTGGCGCCCAATTCGGGCCGAGCGACATCGGCCAGATAAACAATCTCGCCATTATCGCCACGTTTCACGATGATCTGCCCAAACTGTTCCGGCGTAATGAGCCGGCCTTGAGTGTTGATCGAGACGGTTAGCTCGGTGCCGGGCGGAGCAGGTTCAGCCCCCAAACGACCAGCGGATACTTGCACGTTCTGTTGTTGAATTGCATTGACAATGTCATCCGTTGTCAGGCCGCGCGCATACATCTTTGGCGGGTCTAACCATAATCTCATGCTGTATTCGCGGGCGCCAAATACCTCGACATCTCCGATCCCATCCAAACGAGATAACACATCGCGAATCTGCAAGAATGCATAGTTGCTAATATAACTTTGGTCGTATGTACCATCGGGAGATAAAAGATGGACTACCATCATCAGGTCTGGGGACTGTTTCTGGACCGTAATTCCCAGCTGTCGAACTTCATCCGGAAGTTGAGGTGTAGCGATTGCAACCCGATTTTGAACTAATACCTGCGCAATATCCAGGTTAGTTCCTAATTTGAAGGTGACAGTTAACGTCATCCTGCCATCGCTCGTGGATTGCGAGGACATATAGAGCATGTTTTCCACTCCGTTTAGCTGTTCCTCGATTGGGGTCGCTACTGTTTCCGCAACCACCTTTGGATCTGCTCCTGGATAGTCTGCTACGACCTGTACCGTAGGGGGCGCTATCTCCGGGTATTGTGCTGTCGGTAGAGCGTTATAGGCCAGCAAGCCAGCAATCACGATAACGATCGAAATCACTATCGCAAAAATCGGCCGATCAATAAAAAAATGAGGAAACTTCATTTTCGTCAGTGAGTTTTTTGCGATGCGTGAGCCGAGCGCCGCTGGGAGTTCCCGCTCAAATTATCTGTCTCCTGCGACCTGCCCGCGTGAACATGGGTTTCCACAGAAAGTTGGTTGACTGTGTACTGACTCATATCCCCGGTTTTCGGGTTGACCTTTAAACCCGGCCGCGCATTGACGATTCCGTTTATGATAACATTCTCATCTCCCTGCAAACCTTTGCGCACAATTCGGAGGCCATCCGCAACCGACCCGAGTTCAACAGGCTTTGATTGAACAACGTTATTCGCATCGACCACCAACACGAATTTTTGTCCCTGGTCGGTACCGATCGCTCTGTCTGTCACGAGAGTAGCTTGAAATTTCGGTCCTCCAGCGAGCCGAACACGCACGAAAGCGCCAGGCACTAAAAACCCGTCCGCGTTCGGGAAGCGCGCACGCACTTCAAGAGTCCCGGTAGAAGAATTAAAGGAATTGTTGATAAAATCGATCACACCCTCGTGAGGAAATCCGTCCTCATTTTCGACCTGGAGATAGGCTGACGTTTTAGCTTCTCGAGCGTCCGGCCGCTGGCCCTCTTTTACCTGACGCACATATTTCCAAATCGATCGTTCGTCTACGTTGAAATAGGCGTAAATCGGATCAATACTGACAATATTAGTCAAAAGAGTGTTATCGGCCTGGACCAAGTTTCCAATCGTAACCAGTTCCCGACCAATACGGCCTTTTATAGGCGAGGTCAGCTCCGTGAAGGTGACGTTCAATTGTGCTGAGTTTACCGCGGCCTGCGCAGCAACGTATTGAGCTTCTGCGACATTCTTTTGAGAAACGCTGTTATCATATTCCTCTTTTGAAATTACACCTGTTTGACGCAGGCGATCGGACCGTTCAAAGTTTGCCTCTTGTAAGCCCCTCTGAGCATCTGCCTGGCGCAACTGAGCCTGCGCCTGATCCAGAATCGCCTGGTAAGGTCTGGGATCTATTACGAACAACAAGTCGTCTTTGTCGACAACGTCGCCCGCTTTGAAGGTTATATTGTCGATGTACCCGCTAACGCGAGGACGCACGTCGACGCTTTCCACAGCGTCCGTCCGGCCAGTGTACTCGTCCCATTCCACAACCTCTTTCTCAACTGGCTTTGCGATGGTGACGACTGGGGGCGGGACGGGCGGCATTACTGTTTTCTGACGATCACATCCAATTAGTACGAAGCCGATTGTCAATAGAAGAAAGATCGAAGAGAACAACCTGGTAAATGAGATTACGCAACTTACCTTGTGTGCATTCCGTATACTCATAATGATGTCTCCTGAATCATTCAATCCCAGTAATCATTGCAATCAGCGTGATCCCCGATCATTACACTACTTCGCTCGGATCTAACGAAAGCGCTATCCGTCTCCAGAACAATCTACCTTTAGACTGATGCCCTTGTTGTTGGAATCGGGAAGCACGAAACGATCCACATGTTGCCGCTCGAAACGGGTAACTTTTAACCGCCGTCCTCGAAGGCGTGGCGTGTCTTGCAGAGGAACTAGCCAGCCCCGCCTTACCCGGGTGCGGAACGCCATCGGCGATTTCTCGCATTGGGTTCTCTTTCACTGTCTTTCGAAGGCTGTCGCGTTTAATTTCCTAAATCCCCAGTACTCAATTGCTGGGCTACAATCTTTTAGTTCTCGGCGGGGACCTGTTCTTAGGGCAGGGGCGCCTTACCGGCTAACTCTCCACCAACTCGTTTTGAAGTCTCAGAATATCGTGCAGCGTTACTACTCCGACGGGCTTTGAGTCGGTCGCAGTAGTAACTACCAGCATTGTAGCTGATGAGTTGATCATTTTGCTGACTGCCTCTCGTATCGTGCCAGCAACAGAGATGGTCTCAAAGGGGTGGAACGGAACTTCTTTCGCTGAAGCATTCAAGACATCGGCACGTTGTATAATGCCTTCAACATTTCCATCCAGGATCAAAGGAAACCCTTGGTAAGGATATTGTGAACAGAGCGCCTGCAACTGCTCACGATCAGTCGTTTCAGCAAATACAGGCGAAAAATTTGCTAAGACTGAGATAGGACGACCCTGAAACGCAGCAAGACTCCTCGGCGGAATGTATTTCTCCAAATGAATGCCGTCGCGTTCAATGACGTCGCTATAAAAGTTTGTGTTGTTTAAAGCTCTGCTCACGGCTTGGCTCGCGATTGTGCCAATCATCAATAAAGGAACAAATGCAAAATGCTGAGTCATCTCAAAAACAATGAGTATGGAAGTAATCGGCGCCCGCACAACAGCCCCGAGACAAGCGCTCATTCCGGAGACAGCAAGCGCGGTCGAGTCATTCGGGCTCAAGTGAACAACGGGCATACAGAATCTGCCGACCACAAGCCCCGCCGCTGCCCCGAAAAAAAGGGTAGGCGCGAAAATGCCCCCCGATCCGCCCCAGGCATAGACAGCAGTGGTAGCGGCCATCTTACCGATAAGCAGAGCCATGGCCGCCATCCCGGTCACGTTGCCTTGTAGCATCGCTTCCAGATCATCGTAACCTAAGCCGAAAACTCCAAGTCGGTGAAAGCTTAAAAAGACCGCCATACCAATGACCCAATTGAACAGCGCCCCGGTTACGGGCTTCAAAACGGACGGCAAAAACTTCATCTGCTTAATGCGGTCACGCCAATCGAGTGTGCATTTCTGGAAAACTGCTCCTGCCAAGGCTGCAAGTGCCGCTACAGGTACAACCAGGAAATAAACGGGCCAGGAAAAGTCGCTGGTGGTGGGAATGATAAATGCCGGATTTTTGCCAAGGAAAAAATGGGCAACAAAAGTCGCACTGACAGAAGCAATTAACGCCTGCGCAAGAAATCGCGTGTTATTGAGATCTTCAATGATTTCTTCCAAAACGAATGTGATAGCCGACAACGGCGTGTTGAAGGCGGCTGCGAGTCCAGCTGCCGATCCGGCGAGAAGAGCCGGTCGTCTGGCTTGTTTGGCGACACCGAGGAGGCCCGCAAGGTTTGAAGAAAGGGCGCCGGCAATATGAACCGTAGGCCCTTCCCGACCAAGGCTTGAGCCTCCGCCAATGGTAATCAGGCCAGCAAAGAACTTTGCTATAATCACTCTGAAAGGCAAAAAGCCAAAATCACGCCAAAAAGCTACTTTCAATTGAGGAATACCACTCCCGGCAGCCTCGCTACTTACGTATTTTAAGATTAACCCGGCAACTGCTGCTGATAGTAGAATGACCAGAAGGCTTATGGGCACGAATTGTAACTCTGGCAAATGCGATAGATCCCTCCAAAGCACCCGATACAGAATGGTGATCCCTTGCTGGAATAGAACAGCGGCCAAACCCGCAAGCAGACCATACAGGACCGGTGGTATATACGGTCGAACGTAGACCGGAGCTTTCCGAACCAAATCGGCAAAATACATTTGCACGATGGGTTTCATAGTGCGTCAGCCGTCTTGCACATGAAATCACATTTTCGAGTCATAAACCTAGCTGTATGTGCCTGCTAGCTCGAAGTTTCGGCAAACTAGCGGTCGCAAAGAAGTCGACTGCCGGTGCAGGTACCGGTTCGGTTTCGTAAACCTCCTTTTGAACGAAGCGCGATGGCAAAGTTCCTTCTGCCGCCATATTGACATTTTCTGCTAGGATGCCTTAGGCACGATTTCTGCCATCACACTGTCCAACGATAGATCAATTTCTCAGCCAGAGGTCGCGTCTGGCTAATCAGACTGAGTATACTCTCGGAAAGTGAACTCCTGAAAGGATTGTCCCCAGGATGTTCCGTTTGGCTCGACAGTGGTGA
>JAFAXJ010000569.1 GCA_019241095.1 Verrucomicrobiota bacterium
GCCTCGGGCAAAACATCTGAGGTCCCTTGTCCTTCTCCGGTTGGAACTGGCAGTTCAGGTTGGCCCCCCGAGTTCACGCCGGTAGCTTGCAGGTTCTGATCTGCCGAAAAAACACAGCCGATGAGCGCAAAGAACAAGATAGAACAAACGATCCAGATGCGTACCTGCATATCAGAGAGAACGAGGCTGCCAAAATGATTGCTTGAAATGCAGCGAAGCTTTTACAACCGGCGGTTTGCCCGTTTGCTTATCCCAATGGCTTTGCGAGAGCAGAGTTAGCACCGTTTTACCAATAATGATGGACCAAGCTGCGGACTCTCGATTCGTACACATGTGCCACTTTCGTTTTTTGTTCAGGAGTGAGCGAAGGAATTTCTGATGTCTTCGCATTTTGAACGACCTGTTCCTGATTTCTCGCCCCGGGAATGACACAGCTCACCGCGTCGTGATCAAGAATCCAACGCAAAGCAAAAGTTGCCATTGTCCAGCCCGATGGCACGAGAGGCTTAAGTTCCTCGACGGCCTGGAGAGCGATTTCAAAGTCAACCCCAGAAAAAGTTTCGCCGCGATCGAACTTCTCTCCATGCCGGTTGAAATTACGATGGTCGTCCGCAGCGAATTTGGTTGATTTACTAATTTTTCCGCTCAGCAAACCACTTGAAAGCGGAAGACGGACAAGGATTCCGACATTTTTTTCCTTGGCCCGAGGAAACAACAGATCGCCCGGTCTTTGGCGGAAAATATTGAAGATAATCTGCACCGTCGCGAGATCAGGATATTCGATCGCTTTAAGGGCTTCCTCTACCCGTTCAACGCTAACTCCGTAAAATTTGATTTTTCCCTCCGCCTTTAGTTTATCCAAGGCCTCAAAAACTTCGGGACGAAAATACACGTCGGTCGGCGGGCAATGAAGCTGGACAAGATCCAGCGACTCGCGACCAAGATTGACGAGGCTTCGTTCAACAAAAGAGGTAAGGTTTTCGACATTGTAACCATCGACTGTGTGAGGTTCCAGCCTTCGACCTGCTTTCGTGGCTACATAAACCTGTTCACTACGGTCTCTCAAGACTTGCGCGATCAGAACCTCGCTACGACCATCCCCATAGACGTCAGCCGTATCAATAAAATTTATCCCGTTATCAATTGCCGCATGCAATAACCGTGTCGCATCAGCGTCGGAAACATCTCCCCACCCTCCCCCAATCTGCCACGCACCCAAACTGACCTCTGATATTTCGAAATCTGTCTTTCCTAATTTGCGATATTTCATAAGCTCTCCGTGAACCAAATCTATTTCACCTCTTCCCGATAGATAATCAGGCCATGTAAGGCGTCGGCTGCTCGATTAAGCTGCGCGTCTTGCGCTTTCGCTACGAGTTGCTGCTCTTCTGGCGTGAACGATCCTCCGCGCTGGCGAAGAGCCACTGCTCGTTCCTGGTCTTCATCCAGAGAAACCTTAATATCAGGCGTAATTCCTTTCTCCTGAATGACCTGGCGGCCTGGGGTATAATATTTGGCAGTCGTCAGCAACATCGCGGAACCGTCCGGGAGGGGGATCTGGCTTTGAACAACTCCTTTGCCAAATGTTGTTTCGCCCACCACAACTGCACGTTTCAAATCTTTAAGGGCGCCCGTTACAATCTCAGCCGCACTAGCGCTGGAGCCATTTGTCAAGACTGCGATGGGAACGCTTTGCCAATGCCCAGATTTAATGTCCGTAAAGTATTCATTTCGCTGTGCCGGGTCCCGGCCTTCTGTATAAGCAACCATGGTTCGAGGCGGAACGAAGAGACCGCTAACATCAACAGCGCTCGTCAAAAGGCCTCCGGGATTAAAACGCAGATCAAGTATTAAGGCCTGCATACCTTGGGCTTCCAAAACACCTAACCGGTCGGCCAATTCCTGCGCAGTTGGTTCAGTAAATTCGGTTATGCGAACGTACCCGATCTTAATTCCCTCGTTCTGATCCAGGATTTTACAGTCAACAACACTCGCCACTTTGAAAAGCTCCCGGTGTAGGGGAAACGTTTTTGTCTCTTTGGTAGTAGCTCGATAAATGGTGAGCGTTACCTGCTGATCAGGACGCGCCTGCAGTCGTCGATTGAGTTCTTCCACCGACATTCCAGCCGTGGGTCTGTCGTCAATCGCAATAAGCTGGTCACCAGGAAGAATTCCGGCTCGCGCACTCGGGCTCCCTTCCATAGTAGAAATGATAACGATCTCCTGGTCGCGCCGGGAGATGGTGAATCCAAAACCGCC
>JAFAXJ010000051.1 GCA_019241095.1 Verrucomicrobiota bacterium
GTGATTTAAAATGGCTGAACGATCCCGGGAATATATACGCAAGAATTCCCGTAAATATCGGGTGGAATTAGCTCACTGAATACCAAACTACACGGAGCTTCTTAACGTATAAGCGGTCAGCGACTTTTCGACCCTGGATTATAGCATCTCGACACTTAGATACCCACGTATGCCTGGCCGGAAGTGTAACCCTGAAGCCTGGACTGCATTCCACCAAGCTGGGCCTTGCGGTCGTCAGGACCAAGCTTTGAGATAGCCAGTTGCTGATATTTCACCGCATCGGAAAAGTTGCCTGCGGCAGCTGAGGCAGCCGCCAGAGTGTCAATTGCGAAAGCGTTTTTCCATCCTTCCAATCGACAGGCTTTCATGGCCAGGGAGACCGCCCGACGGCCATCGCGAACTTTGGATGCCTTGGAGGTTGCTAATAGCCAGGCAAGATCATTCAGGGTAGTTGGATTTTCTGGCTGAAGGCGGACTGCGGAATCGAGTGATTTACGAGCTTCATCATACTTGCCGTAATCAATGCAGCTCCGGGCCTTACTCTCGTAAAGCTCAGCAAGAAGAGCCGGCTTTACAAAGCTTTTGCGAGCCAAGTTAATACTGATATCCAGCTGCCGAAGGGCTTCATCACCCCGCCGCGCAAGGGTCAAAACTGCAGACTTCAAAAAGTAAGAACGCCAGTTTTGAGGGTCTGTTGCAATTACCTGATCGATGATCGCCAAAGCTTGAGCCACTTCGCCTTTGGCGGCCAGCTTGAAAGCATCGTCGAGCTGTGCTTGCCCGATCGTCATGCGTTGCTGCCACACAGGTCCCCAACCAGGAGCGCTAGCGCCACTCGAAGGAGCCTGGGCAAAAGTTCTACCGACAGAAATGAGTGCTATGAAAACAAACAATGAAATCAACCGAGTTCGTGTATTATAGAAAGGCTGCACCATGTCACCAAAGCTTGTACTCATTGCATCAGTGTTCGGAATCTACTCCGCATGTTTCGCATTTCCTAGCGCAAAGGCAAGCGAACCCATTGGGACCATTCCTGGTGTTACTCTGAGCCGCAGCACCGGGAATCACCTGTTTGTGCCTGTGCATGTTAATCACCAACCGGCTTGGTTTGCTGTCGATACGGGCGCTGCCTTGAGCATTGTAGATTCTCAAAAAGCCAGGCATCTCGGCTTATCGCACGTTACTGGCCAGGTGTTAGTACCTAAACAGATTGAAGTAAATAATCGTGTAGTGCCAGTTGCGGTGGTCAGTAATCTTGAAATTGGCAGAACCGATTTAGGCTCAGGCCCAGTCGCTCTCATTGATCTTCGCGACTTCCATGCCCGGTTACGGGAAAATGGCACTCGGGTAACAATGGACGGTATCCTTGGTTTGGACATTCTCCAGCGTTACAACGCGATCATTGATTGCCGAAATCAGCGAATTTACCTCGATGTTGAAGGCGATAATAGCGCTCGCAGCGTAGTGGACCGGGCCCGCCAACAACATTTTAATCGTATACCGATGAGGATCACGCATTCAGGCGCTTTAGAGATTGAGGGAACTATTGGGCCAAGGCAGTATAGCTTTGTGGTAGACACGGGCGGTTTCGCGACCTTGATACCATTCGAAGTGGCAGCCCAGAGCGGGATCGCTGTTATTGGAACAACCGTGAATGCCAAAGGGATCCACTCCAAAGAGCGCCCAGTAGGGTTGGCGCTTGCCCCTCAACTAACCTTGGGAAAATATTTTTTAGGGCCAGTTTTGATTGGAGTCACCGGCCTTCCTGAAGGTCCTGAAGATTTACGCTTTCCTTTCGGCGGATTGATCGGAGCTGATTTTTTCTTTGAGCGTAACGGAATAATCGACGTCGGAAACAAGACCCTGTACTTCAAATAAAACAGTTTCGTCCGTTGAGTTCCTTATTAGCATACAGTCACCTGAAAACAGTTAGAATCTAGAACACATTCACATCAAAGGGAATACTACCGTAACAATAGGCATTCGTTGCAATTTGAGCCCCTAAGGGGTGAGCAAATCGTACGCGAATGCCTGAATATGCATGGCAGATGCTGGCTAGAAAACGTGTGAGGTCGAACTAAATTTCCATAGTACATGACTTATGGCTTTTGAAGATCGTCGCCATACATTGCCAAAATTTGACGCGGCACTGGAGGACATCCGGGCGACAGTTTTGCTGATGGGTACCTTGGTCCGCAGAAATCTTCAGAATGTTTCGGACGGTTTTTCGAAACGTGATGACGATAGTTGTGCAGCGGTCATTGCTGATAACGAGGAGGTGGAAATTCTTCAGAAGCAGATCGATCGAGATGGCACCAATATTCTGGTCAGGTTTCAACCCATGCTCTTTGATCTCCGGAGTGTTATCGCTACGATCAAGGTTGCTTCCCACTTGGAGCTTCTTTCCGATCACACAGTTCTGATTGCTCGGCATGTACAAAGCATCAATGATTGCGAATATTTGGAGAAATCGTCGGATCTGAAACCTCTTTTTAGAGATTGCTTGAGCACCTTCAGTGAAACTATGCAAGCCTTTGCGGAAGCGGACGCGACCGCCGCCGGTAATGTCCAAAATCAAACCGGCACCATTCTGAAGCAAACTATTGAGCTTGGAAATTCTCTGACCGGATTGGTCGAAAAGCAGATTTTGTTTGCACGTTGTCTGATTAGCTTAATCACCGTGGCTCAAAGCCTGAATAGGATCGCGAGCTGTATCAGGAATATTGCTGAAGAAACAATCTACGTCGCTGAAGCGCGAGATGTTCGGTATTCCCAAAACCGTTACAAAGACGTGCTTTAAGAGCGGCAACGCGCGGGAGAACAAGCCTCTGCCGAGCTCTGAGCTCCTCGCAAGCTTCAAAAGGTTTTCGAGGCAGACCCGCCGTAAATCTAAAAGCCTTGCTAGAAAAAAAACCTGCGCCGCTATTGCGGCGCAGGTTTCTAAACTGCCAACCAGCGGATCTTAATAATCCATTCCGCCCATGCCGCCCATTCCTCCTGGAGGAGCGGGAGTCGGCTTTTCCTTTTCAGGAAGTTCGGTCACCAATGCCTCCGTGGTTAATAGAAGCGCGGAGATCGAAGATGCATTCTGAAGAGCGCTCCGTGCCACCTTGGTGGGATCAACCACCCCGGCCTTGACCAGGTCAGCGTACTCTCCAGTTGCTACATTGTATCCCTCGTTTCCCGATCGTTTCTTAACTTCCTGAACGATCAAGGCACCCTCTTGACCGGCATTGTCAGCAAGTTGTCGCAAGGGCGATTCAACCGCTCTGCGGACAATTTCAAGACCTGTCTGCTCATCACCTTCAAGTTTCAGGTTCTCAAGAGCTTTTTGTGCACGGATGAAAGCGACACCGCCTCCAGCCACGATGCCTTCTTCAACTGCCGCGCGGGTGGCATGCAATGCGTCCTCAACACGGGCTTTCTTTTCCTTCATCTCGGTCTCTGTAGCGGCGCCAACATTGATTACCGCAACTCCGCCTGCGAGCTTCGCAAGCCGCTCTTGAAGCTTTTCGCGATCGTAGTCTGAGGTGGTTTCCTCGATTTGGCGACGAATCTGATTGATTCGACCCTGAATCTCGGAAGCGTGACCCTCGCCTTCAACAATTGTAGTATTTTCCTTGTCAATAGTGACTCTCTTTGCTCGGCCTAGATCATCGAGCGTAATGTTCTCCAGTTTGATCCCGAGGTCTTCTGTCAGGCACCGACCACCGGTCAGCACCGCGATATCTTCCAGCATCGCTTTTCTGCGATCACCGAACCCCGGGGCTTTGACCGCGCAGACCTGCAAGGTGCCCCGAAGCTTGTTGACTACCAATGTCGCCAGAGCCTCACCCTCAACATCCTCCGCAATGATTAAAAGAGGCCGGCTCGCTTTCGCAACCTTTTCCAGAACCGGAAGCAAATCTTTCAGACTGGAAATCTTCTTCTCGTGAATGAGCAGATAGGCGTTCTCCAGGATTGCTTCCATGCTTTCGGCATTGGTCACGAAGTACGGTGAGAGATATCCTTTATCGAATTGCATCCCTTCTACGACTTCCAGGGTTGTCTCAATCGACTTAGCTTCTTCAACCGTAATGGTGCCATCCTTGCCAACTTTGTCCATTGCGTCGGCTATGATCTCGCCAATCGTCTTGTCCCAGTTGGCAGACACCGTAGCGACCTGCGCAATCTCAGTCCGATCTGAGACTTTCTTGGAGATTTGGGCGAGTTCCGAAACAACGGCCTCAACCGCTCTTTGAATACCTCTTTGCAGAGAGGTCGGGTTTGCTCCGGCAGTCACGTTCCGTAAACCTTCCCGGAAAATAGATTCCGCTAGAACAGTAGCCGTCGTGGTGCCATCTCCAGCGACATCAGATGTCTTGGAGGCAACCTCACGAACCAGCTGTGCGCCCATATTTTCATACGGTTCCTCTAGCTCGATCTCCTTGGCGACTGTCACGCCATCTTTCGTGATGGTTGGACTGCCAAACTTTTTATCCAGGATCACGTTGCGGCCAGATGGTCCGAGTGTAGCCTTTACTGCCTTAGCGAGTTTTTCTACTCCCCGCAGCAGCGCGTGCCGGGCTGCCTCATCGAATTGTAATTGTTTTGCTGCCATAATAAGTCATCTAAGCTAAATGTGTTATCCGATGATCCCGAGGATATCGTCCTCGCGCATGATCAGGTAGTTATCGCCGTCAATTTTGATCTCAGTACCGCCGTACTTAGAGATGAGCACTTTATCGCCAACCTTAACGTTGAACTCGAGTTTTTTGCCGCTATCATCCAATTTGCCGGTACCGAGAGCAACGACGGTTCCCTCTTGCGGCTTTTCTTTAGCCGTGTCGGGGATAATGATACCACCCTTTTTGACTTCCTTCTCTTCGAGGGGCTGAACAATCACCCTGTCTCCGAGAGGTTTAACATTAATTGCCATACTCGTATTTATCCTCCTGTTATTTATTCCTATTGGTTTTTACTTAACCGACATTGCGCCGGGAAGGATGCCGGCACAAATGTCAGCAAATCCTTTAATTATTTTTGCTTTTTGTCTTCGTCCACCACTTCAAAATCCGCATCCACGACATTCTCGTTGCCCGGTCTGCCCGACGTCGACGTTTCAGGCGGTGGTGCACCAGTTTCAGGTCCGGGCTGCGGACCGGACTGAGCTGTTGCCTGCTTATACAGATCCGCACTGATTGCTTGGAACCGGCTCTGCAGGTTTTCAGTAGCTCGCTTGATCGCCTCAGTATCATTCGTGTTCAGAGTGTCACGCACCTCTTTTATCGCGTCCTGAACACTTTGCCTTTGTTCGGGTTTCAGCTTTTCTCCAAGCTCATTGAGCTGCTTCTCCGATTGATAAGCCAGGTTATCAGCGTTGTTGCGGGCTTCCGCTGCTTCACGGGCCAACCGGTCATCTTCGGCATGCGATTCCGCGTCGCGTCGGAGCTTTTCAACCTCGTCTTTTGATAGGCCGCTAGAGCCGGTAATCGAGATCTTCTGCTCCTTACTCGTGCCCAGATCTTTCGCCGAAACATTCAAAATTCCATTCGCATCAATGTCGAAAGTAACCTCAACCTGAGGGACTCCCCGTGGCGCAGGCGGAATTCCATCCAAGTGGAATGTTCCGAGCGTTTTGTTGTCTCGCGCCATTGGCCGCTCGCCCTGCAAAACTTTGATCTCGACGCCTGGCTGGTTGTCACTGTAAGTCGAGAAGATTTGCTGTTTCCGCGTTGGAATCGTCGTGTTTCGTGGAATCATTGGCGTCGCTATATTCCCGGCTGTTTCAATTGCCAAAGTCAAAGGAGTGACATCCAAAAGCAAAACGTCCTTAACGTCTCCTCGAAGTACACCTCCTTGGATAGCCGCTCCAACTGCCACGACTTCGTCCGGATTGACACCTTTGTGAGGCTCCTTCCCAATCAGCTTCCGAGCTGTTTCCTGCACGCGCGGCATTCTAGTCATCCCTCCGACCAACACCAACTCGTTAATGTCGCGCTCGGTCCATTTAGTATCAGACAGACACGCTTTGACCGGCGGTATTGTTCTTTGAAACAGATGGTCGGTCAGTTGCTCGAGCTTGGCCCGGGTCAGTTTTTTCTGGATATGTTTCGGGCCGGTCGCGTCCGCTGTGATGAAAGGAAGATTAATTTCGTATTCTTGCGATGAAGAGAGAGCAATCTTGGCTTTTTCAGCTTCTTCCTTGATCCTCTGTAAAGCGTCAACTTGCTTGCTCAAGTCGATTCCTGTATCCGTTCGAAACTCAGCGATTATCCAGTCCATCACCGCGTTATCCCAATCGTCACCTCCCAGATGCGTATCTCCGTTGGTTGCCTTGACTTCAAAAACTCCATCTCCAATCTCCAGAGCAGAAATATCGAAGGTACCACCACCTAAATCGTATACCGCGATCTTCTCGTCTTTTTTCTTGTCTAAGCCATATGCAAGAGACGCGGCAGTCGGTTCATTGATTATCCTCTGAACATCCAAACCTGCGATTCGGCCGGCATCTTTCGTTGCATTCCGTTGCGAATCGTTGAAATAGGCAGGAACGGTAATGACTGCCTGGGTGATCTTTTCACCCAATTTTGCCTCGGTATCAGCTTTCAGCTTACCAAGAATCATCGCCGATATCTCAGGGGGGGAAAAAGTCTTACGTTCGCCACCAACTTGAACTTCGACGTGAGCATCACCATTCGAGGCTTTCACTATCTTGTAGGGCACCCGCTTGGCCTCGTCCTGAACTTCGTCAAACTTCCGTCCCATAAAACGTTTGATTGAGTAAATGGTGTTTTGAGCGTTGGTAACCGCTTGGCGTTTTGCTGCCTGGCCAATTAAACGCTCGCCGCTTTTGGTAAAAGCAACCACCGACGGTGTGGTTCGTGCGCCTTCGGAGTTTTCAATGACAACCGCTTCACCACCCTCCATTACAGCCATGCAGGAGTTGGTCGTGCCGAGGTCAATTCCTAAAATCTTAGCCATACTTCGTCGCATGAGTGTGCACGATGCATGCCAACCGGGCTCAATCGGCACAACTCTTTGCGGCGAAGACACTTGTGGAATACGGTTCGAAAGCATGCTATAACATGTGCGCCAATATGGCTCACCTTTTCTGAGGGTGGTTGTGTCATCGTGACCTAACCGTGAATTCGATGATTCCGTTGCGAAAACCCAGCCCTCGCATTAAACCTAGTTGCAAGCTATTATGGAAGAACTTCAAGCGCCTGCGATTGTCGCCAAAGACCAAGTCGTAGTCTCCGGATCGGCTTCCAACTTCGTATCGGACACCGTTCATGTGACTGAACGTGATGTGGTCTTTAACTGCTCGCATTGCGAAGGCGAGATCGTCATCGACAAGGAAGGATCTGGACTTGCTGTCCATTGTCCGTTCTGTGGCTCGGAATTGATAGTTCCCGAATACAGCGGACCTTCCCTTCGCTTTTTGCAGACCGCTACTGCAAAGCTTGCCCGGGAGGTTGAAGCTGCTCGGCAAGCACCGCCTCCAACAAGCTATCACCTTGACAGATTATCGCCGGAGGAGCTGAAGCGGCGACAAACTGCGCTAGAGGGTGCGTTCCAGGATACTCAGGTACAGGCTTCAGAGATCAAGGAGCATGTTCATCACGCGACAATCCAACTTCATAGGTATCAGCTAAAACTGGAGGTGATCTTGGAACGTCAAAGTGAAATCAAAGCCGAACTCGATGCGATTCGAGAAATTAGCCGGACACTTAAAGATCAGGAAAGCAGTTGAAATTGCTTGCAGGAGGTCGGAAGCTCACCGCTTTATTCGAGGATGGGTGCCAGAGCGGTCGATTGGGCACGCCTGGAAAGCGTGTGTACCGCAAGGTACCGCGGGTTCGAATCCCGCCCCATCCGCACGATCGGTGACCCTTATACCGATGTAGCACTATCTGAGCGCCATAGTGACATCGCCGGCCGTCGGTGTAGGGTAATCGAAGGGTGAACCGTAATGAGCCATCATCGCCGCGA